>NZ_JAYQWM010000031.1:0-47494 GCF_036662595.1 Escherichia sp. Lx600-2
ATAGAAACAGAAGCCACTGGAGCACCTCAAAAACACCATCATACACTAAATCAGTAAGTTGGCAGCATCACCTTGCACGCGAAGGCGGCCAGGTAGTTTTTCGGAAGGGTAAACGTAGCATGGTTATTGACGCTTACCTCTACCTCTTTTTCGGTCAGGATCACCACGCAAGGTTCACTGCTGCTCAATTGCATTTCGCACTCCTCAGATATCAGAAACTCCGCTCAAAGGATCTATGCTTCCTGCATGAGTGATCGGCCCGTTCGCCGATAACGATCTTCTTTCTTTAGCACGCTTTTTAGCAATTAATCTTGATGGAATTCTGACGAGAGCGAAAGAGGTAAGCCAGGTCGTACCCGACTTACCTGGAGGAGATTTAATACTCGAGAATGCCGTGCGCGACGGGCAAATAGCGCAGAGAGAAATAGAGAGTGTCTTTACCGCAAGAGGAACGTTTCGCTAACAGCGAGGCAATTTCTGCGTCCGGTTTCGGTTTCGCTGTAAAGGTTTTGCCTTTGCCGGCGACAAACAGTTCATAAACAACGCCGCTGGCTGGGGCGGAGCTTTGGCAATCGGCGCTGGCCTGTAGATAACGTTCACGCTGTTCAGCGGTAAGTTTATCCACGCCGCTGCCATCCTGTACCCAGACATTAACTCCGGTTGCTTTAACGTGTTCCAGCAGTTGGCGATAGCCATCGGGCGACATGTTTCCGGCGAAAAAACTACTGATATAAACCGGTTTTGCTGAAACATCGCTAATCAGCCGCTGCGCGTTGTTTAACCATGTTAGCAAAGGCTGACGGGCGGCTTCGCTGCGCCAGTTCAGGTCGTCAATTTCCGCGCTGATGTACCAGCCATCCGGCGTTACGCCAGGCGCGGCGCTCCATAATCTGGCTTGCTGGAGATCGGCAGCCAGCAGGCGATTAAGATAGCTTTCCAGCGCTGCAGACGACTGTTTCTGGTGCATAAAAAATTCCGGATCGGCGTTCAGCCCGACAATCAGCTTCAGGCCAGCCTGTTGCGCAGCTGCGGCACGCTTAAACAATAACGCGCGCTGTTCTGGCTGGGTGAATGCATCGCCGTAACGGGTCCATTGCAAAACCAGGGTATCGAAGCCTTGCAAACGTAACTGACTCATCAGCCCCTGCCACTGGGTATCGGTAACCTGACTATCACGGTTTTGTGGTTGCCAGATAATACCTTTCATCGCAAAGGAAAAAGGGCTGACCAAAAGCAGTGTCAGCAATACGAAAATGAACTTACGCATTTACCAGTGCACTCCAATGGTGAGAAACGCGTTGTTGCGCTCTCCGTTACGTTGATTAATCGCCTTAAAGGTATGTTGATACTCGACGCCGAGACTGACTTTGTGCGGCCAGGCGTCGTAGTGCGTCTCGCCGGTCCAAATATTCCAGCGGACCCCGACACCGCCAAGCTGCGCGCCCTGAGTGCCTTTATCACGATAGCCGTTGTCCTGAACGTGAGCGTAAGGCTCAATAGTCTGTCCGTTAGCTACCTTCTGATGCCAGCTGACGCGATAATCTGCCGTCCACGCCTGAATATCCTGGCGGATATATTGCGCCGCATCGAGGTACAGGTTTTGGGCAAACCAGCCTGAACCGTTCGGGTGCCATTCGTCGCTGTATTTGCCGCTATTAAAGAATGAGGCGCTGGCGCGCAGCATGGTATCGGATGCGCCATTTTGCCCGTTCAGCGGCAACTGCTGTTCGACGGCGAGGAAAAAGATCTGATCGCTCAGCGGCTTCCAGCGTAGACCGGTGCCGGACATCGGATTTTTCACCGGCATCATCACCCCGTTTTCTCCGGTATCGGCAAAGACGCGGCTATAAACTGAGAGCAGGTCGCCTTCCAGCAGCATATTGCGTCCGATGCGGTACTCGGCTTCCAGTTGCCCGTAGCTACGATAGCTTTTCCCTGGCGCTGCGCCGCCAACATTATTGTTAGCGGTACTCATTGCCCCGGAACGCAAGCCGATGGAAGAATCGAAACTGAACGTCCAGCGGCGACCGACCTCCTCATGCAGACGGCGGAAATTGAAGCGTTGCTGATTTTGCTCTGGGGTCAGTGGGGTTATCAGCGCCTGATTATCAATGTCATCAATCACCAGCCGGGCGTAGTACTGCGTCGCAGGCATGTCATCCAGACGCTGGTTCACATAGGCCAGTTGTCGGATCAGTGCCGGATCGTCCGGTAGCCCTTTATGCGCCTGTTCGAGCATTTCCCGCGACTGTGCGATATCACCGCTATCCCACAAGGCGTAACCAAGCGCTGCCTGGGTGTTGCTATTATTCGGTTCCAGTTCCAGCGCGGCGCGCAAATCACTCACCGCGGCCGGGACATTATGACGTTGGCGATAAATTGTCGCCCGCGCAACGTAAGCGTTGGCAGAAGGCGCAATATTGATTGAGCGCGTGAGATCGTTCAGTGCGAGTTCCGGCTGACCAGGAATGTAACGTTGCGCATGCAGCCACCAGTAGAGCGCATTGCTTCCCAGTCCACGTTTTTCTGCCTGTTGTAGCCAGCGATCGCGAGCCGCACCATTTCCTGCCGCCTGGGCGGTATTGGCAGCAGCAAGCAGATCCTCATTGCTCATGTCGTGAAGACTGATTTTCTGCCAGGCCGCCAGTGCGGTGGCGTAGTCCTCAACCTGATACGCCTGATAGGCTACCGCACGATGTTGCCAGGCGTTCGGTTGTCGTTGTTCGGCCTGAAGCCATGCATACAACGCCACACCGGGTAGCGTGTCCCGATAACACTTTGCCAGACGGTTCCAGGCGGCAGCATCGTAGGAAGGCGACATATCGCCCAGCAAGCGAACTATTGCCGGGCAATTATCTGCAATACCCGGCAACTGACTTTGCCACTGACGTTGCTCCGCCAGCGGTAAGGGTTTCGATAAAATCGCCACCTTCGCTGGAGTTGCCAGGTAAGGATGACTTTCCAGAAGAGACGCCAGTCGCGCCATTAAAGTCTGGCTGACACGCGCATCGCCCTGGAAAGGATAGCGTTGCAGCAATAAATCGGCAGCTTCGCGTGACTGCTCGCTCTGTATCAGTTGCCAGGTTAGTTGATCCAGGCGGGTAAGATTTGCCGGTTCTTGCTGATACAGCAAGCGTGCCAGACGCAGAGCTTCAGCCTTGTTACGGGTCGCCACGCTGACAGCATAACGCTCCTCAAGCATTTCATTGGCGGGGAGGGTGGCGAGCAGTTTTTGCGCTGCGTCGTACTGACCTTCTTTTAACAGCACCGGTAGCGTCGCGCCAACAACATACTGGCGGTTATCGGCAAACTGCACCGTATAATTCGCCAATGCCTGAACGGGGTTGGCGCTGTATTTAGATAACAGATAGAGCCAACTTTTCTCTTGTGCGTCCGTGGTAAACAGCGGCTTATTTTCAATGAGATAATGCTGGAGGCGTGCTTTTTCGCCACGATAAGCCAGCGCGGTCGCGTAAGTAATATATGACTGAGGATCGGTGAAGATCCCCTGTGATTGCAGTGCCAGGATCCGATCGTCCAGCTGCCCGGCAAGAAGCACGTCAAACCACTGACGGCGTTCTGCCGCGCTTAATGTGTTCTGCTGGCGTGCTTCATTGTATAGCGTATCTGCCTGGGACCATTGTTTCAGGTAGATTGCCCGTTGCAGCAGATCGGTTCGCAGCGTTTTTCCTTCCGGCGATGCAGCAAACGTCGCATCGTTCAGTTGCGCTCTGGCGACAGGTAACTGTGCCAGCCGCAGGGCATTCTGCCCGACTTCACTGCGACAACGCAGGGTCGGCGCAGCATCGCACGCTTTTTGCTGGGCAAGCAGTTCTTCAACTGTCGTAACGCTTTTCACTTCAACTGGAATAGCCGCCAGACTGCGCTCAAGTCGGGCATCTCCTGGGTGACGTTTCAGTTGATCCTCAAGCAACAGCCGCGCCCGGTCATCATGACCAAAATGGCGATAGGCTTCCGCAAGGTATAAAGTCAGCGGAATATTATCCGGCACCTGCTGGTGTATATATTCATATTCGCGGATGGCGGTTGCTTCGTCGTTATTTTTCTGTGCCTTCAGCGCCTTATCGAGACGGGGATAAATAACAAAATGGCGATAATCGCTCAGCCCCAGCTCTTCTGCGCTGGTGCCGATATTGTCTGCGAGTGCGCTGGTACTCAATAAAGACGTCAGCAGTAAACCAGACCATCCGATGACGCGATTAAGGTTATTCTCCTTCATTTTCGGACTCCAGTTGCGCAACCTGTTCTGTGTTTAAACCTGCTTTGAGTAATAGTGATTGCATCGAAACTTGTAATTCGCGTTGAATTGTCAGGACGCGATCCAACGTTTCCTGGCTGATAACGCCTTCGGTGACCAAAAACTTGCCGAGCGGCAGAGAACTGCGTTCATGGCGCAATAACAACACGTTAATTGCTGAACGATTAATATGACCGAGCGTGGTCAGTATTTCGGCGAACAGGAACTGATGCGGCACATATTGCCGCCAGATTTCACCGGCCTGCTGTTCCGTGAGCCACTGATGCTGAACCGCATTGTACAACATTGCCCGCGGATCGTGACCGCGTCGGCGTGCATACCAGTGACGTAACCCCGTGACAATTTATCCCCGCAGAACAATGACGTAACGCACTTTGCGTCCGACTTTACGCGTCAGGGCCGCCAGCGAAACCGGGTCAATACCATCTTCACTGCCGACAATTAACACATCATTTTCCAGACGCAGCGGCAGCACTGCATAATGCAGCGCCACGGAGGCTGGCATTTCGGCAATCAGCGAGGACGGGATCTGCCAGGCATCGATGGATTCCCACGCCACGCCGTTTTGCTCTGCCAACGCCTGTGCCAGTTATCAGCCCCTGCATCAGCATTGAACCGCCCAGGCGTAGACCTTCGACGCGATTACGCAGTGCTGTATCGAGTTGTTCTTCAGTGATGACCTGATTTTCCAGCAGAATTTGACCTAACGGGCGCAACGAGCGGGTATCGCCAGTGACGCTGGGGAAGTCATGCGTTGTTTTATCCCACGCCACGCGACGTGGATCGCCGTGTTGAAGTACCTGTTTTAACGCGCGCCAGTTGGCCATGAAGTTAATCAGGTTGCCCCAGAAAAGACGCAGGACGGAAAGCAGCCCCTGCGTCAGGCCGTAGTAGCCAGTAACGAAAATCACCCGCTGCACGATGCGGTTAACCATCAAACCAAAGTTTAGCCACAGCAGGGTCATTAACCATGCGCTGCCGCTGAAAATAGAAAGGAAATGCTAGGCATCGGGCCACAAACTTTCATACGCCAGCAACAGCAAAAGCTGGATCATCACCAGCATCGCGAGGAAGCTGACAAAGTTACTGATTGCCCCTTTGCGGTCGCGCCAGAGAAAGTAGTTCAGCGTCAGGCTGGAGGTCCATTTATGGGTTTTAAAACCCTGGAAAACAATGCCGATGATCCAGCGGGATTTTTGTCGAACCGCAGTCGAAAAGGTATCGGGGAAATATTCGCGCACGCAGATCATGTTTGACGTCCGTGCGTGCTGTAAAAATTTACGCTGCTCGCGTTCTTTGGCTTCGTCCACCACCGGAAAACGGACAAAAATTTCCGTCATACCTTTTTCTTTCAGGCGGAAGCCAATGTCGTAATCTTCAGTAAGACTCTGCACGTCGAAAGCAATACCGTCACCGTCAGCTAACAGTGCGGTCACGGCGCGGCGGCTGAAACAGGTGCCGACGCCTGCGCTGGGCACTTGTCCGGCGAGGGCTTCACGCACCGGAACATCTTTGCCATGCAGTTCTGAAAACTCATCAATGTAAGTCATGCTGGTGAAGTGCGTCCATTCGCGTTCGAATGGGTATACCGGGATCTGAATCAGATCTTTACGCTCGACCAGATAGTTGAACAGACGCAACTCCATCGGTGAAATCACATCTTCGGCGTCATGCAGAATAAAACCAGCAAAAGCGAAATTGGCGCTACGCTCAAACTGGGTGATGGCGTCCAGCACGTTGTTCAGACAGTCGGCTTTGCTGGTGGGGCCAGGACGCGCGCAGACTACCTTATGCACATTCGGGAAGCGAGCGCACACTTCGTCAACATCACGCTGAGTGTCCGGGTCGTTGGGGTAGGTGCCAACAAAGATATGATAGTTTTCGTAGTCGAGCGTGGTCGCCGCCAGCTCGGCCATATTGCCGATGACGCCCGTTTCATTCCACGCCGGAACCATAATCGCTAACGGTTTTTCATCTGGTTTATACAGTTCGCGGTAACTCATTCGCGGGTAGCGGCGATAAACACTCAACTTGCGTTTAATGCGGCGTACCCAGTAGACGACATCAATAAAAAAATCGTCCAGCCCGCTGATGAACATGATGACCGCTAACGTTATCGCGATTACTTTTAAGCCGTAGAGCCAGGTAGCAAAAACATCAAGAAGCCAGTCCACACAAAAACCTTACATTAACGCTGGTTATGTTTAGGGTGGCGTATATTAAGGTTTTTTATGAATTGTGACAGCTTTTTACCATTAATAGGTATGACTATTGCGGCACGTTATTTTTACACTGGTTATAAAAGTTGCCGTTTGCTGAATAATTAAGCGGGTAATGTGATAACAAACCTTGTCCCCCGCGCATCTGACGTTACTGCAACCGTGCCTTTATGCGCGACAACAATCGATTTCACTATCGCCAGCCCAATGCCGCTACCTTCGCCTTTTCGTTGGCGGGAGGGGTCAACGCGGTAGAAACGGTCAAACAATCGCGGTAAGTGCTCGGGCGCAATGGGCGTACCGGGGTTTTCGACGATAACTTGCACCTGATGATCGACCGTCTGGCAGCGCACTACAATAGCCTCTCCGGGTGGCGTATAACGCAGGGCATTAGAAAGCAGGTTGCTTAATGCCCGACGCAGCATCAGCGGATCGCCCGCAACCTGACATTCGTCGCCAACAAATCGCAACTCCACGCCGCGATCTTCCGCTAACGCCTCGAAAAAATCGAACACTTTGCCGACTTCATCCGCCAGGTTGAGCATTTTCTTTTCGGGGATTAGCTGGTTGTTATCGGCCTGAGCGAGAAACAGCATATCGCTGACCATTTTCGCCATTCGCGTCAGCTCTTCGAGATTAGAGTAGAGCACATCTTCCAGCTCCTTCTGGCTGCGAGACTGGCTGAGGGCGATTTCCGTTTGCGTGATGAGATTGGTAATCGGCGTGCGAATTTCGTGAGCGATATCCGCTGAGAAATTGGACTGGCGGGTAAAGACATCCTCAATACGCTCGATCATATGGTTGAACGACAGTACCAGCTGTTCCAGCTCAATCGGCACGGTCTGCGGGTCGAGGCGAACGTCGAGATCTTTCGAGGTGATATTCTGGATTTGACGGCTGACGCTGCGGATCGGCGCGTGACCTTTATGTACCGCCAACAGCACGATAAAGACGATCAGGATGCTGATTACCGATGCGGTCATAATAAGTTTATTCATCAAATCATTTATGTAATGAAGATGAAAATCGATCGACAGCGCGATGTAGAGCGTATAAATCGGTTTGCCGTCCACCAACGGGCCAACCGGCAAGTTAATCATCCGCCAGTTGCTGTGTTCCATATGCCCGTGACCGTGGCCTGGCATCATAATTGTCGGGCCGGAAAGGAGATACACCTCGCCACCCCGCGCGTCTTTATCGGGTATGGCATCACGTGCAAACTCGCGGATATCCGGCGCACCGGGGGAGTGATACACCGTTTTGCCGTGGCTATCTGCCAGGGAAATCAACACGTTGGAATAACCACTGACGATATCTTCCAGCGTCATTAAGCGTCGGGCTTGCGTTTCGTCAGGGTGATTTAGTACCCGTTCAAGGGTGGCGCTAATCTCTTTTAAATCATTAATATCCTGCTCGGCAAAATGCACTTTTACTGAGTGGATCATGATCCATGCAAAGGCGAAAAACGCCGCGATGGTGGCCAGGCTGATAAAAAAGGTCAGGCGGGTTGCCAGCGAAAACGGGCGCTGAAATGGCTTACTGACCATCCGGCACCTCAAGCATGTAACCCACGCCGCGCACGGTTTGAATCAGCTTCGGCTCAAAGTCGTTGTCGATTTTGCCGCGTAGCCGCTTCACCGCCACATCAATAGCATTGGTATCGCTGTCAAAATTCATGTCCCATACCTGCGAGGCGATAAGCGAGCGGGGCAGCACTTCGCCCTGATGGCGAAGGAAGAACTCCAGCATAGTAAACTCTTTACTGGTCAAAGTGATGCGCGTGCCGCTGCGGGTGACTTTGCGGCTGACGAGATCGACCATCAAATCGGCAACCTGAAACTGACTTTCGATAATCACCGCCGCCCCGCGCCGCAGTAATGTGCGCACCCGCGCCAGCAGTTCAGCAAAAGCGAATGGCTTCACCAGGTAGTCATCTGCCCCCAACTCCAGCCCCTTGACGCGATGTTCAATGGTGCCAAGCGCGGTAAGCAACAGAATCGGCATCCCTTTATTGGCGGAGCGTAACATGCGCACGATATCCCAGCCGTTCACGTCCGGCAGCATAATATCGAGGATTATCAGATCATAATCACCGGTCATCGCCAGATGGTAGCCATTCAGCCCGTTGTCGGCCAAATCGACCACAAAACCGGCTTCGGTTAACCCTTTGGTCAAGTATTCTCCGGTTTTCTTTTCATCTTCGACAATCAACAGTTTCATATTTCCTCCGCATGTTGCCCGGGCAATTCTAGAGTAGCGGGATCAGATGGCAATCGCTTATTGGCAAAATGACAATTTTGTCATTTTCCTGTCACCGGAAAATCAGAGCCTGGCGAGTAAAGTTGGCGGTATAAAATCACCAGAAATTATGAGCCTATGTCTCCTTGTAAACTTCTGCCATTTTGTGTGGCCCTTGCGCTAACCGGTTGTTCACTGGCACCGGATTATCAGCGTCCGGCAATGCCCGTTCCTCAGCAGTTCTCACTCAGCCAGAACGGCTTGGTTAACGCAGCAGATAACTATCAGAACGCGGGCTGGCGCACCTTTTTTGTTGATAATCAGGTGAAGACGCTGATTAGCGAGGCGCTGGAGAATAACCGGGATTTGCGCATGGCGACGCTGAAAGTGCAGGAGGCACGGGCGCAATATCGTCTGACCGATGCCGACCGCTACCCACAGCTCAATGGCGAGGGCAGCGGCAGCTGGAGCGGTAATCTTAAAGGGAATACCGCCACGACACGGGAGTTTTCGACCGGCCTTAACGCCAGCTTTGACCTCGATTTTTTCGGTCGCTTAAAGAACATGAGCGAAGCCGAGCGACAAAATTATTTAGCCACTGAGGAAGCTCAGCGCGCGGTGCATATTCTGCTGGTTTCTAATGTCGCGCAAAGCTATTTCAATCAGCAGCTGGCGTATGCGCAATTGCAAATAGCCGAAGAAACGCTGCGTAATTATCAGCAGTCATATGCGTTTGTTGAAAAACAACTGTTGACCGGTAGCAGCAATGTTCTGGCGCTGGAACAGGCTCGCGGGGTGATAGAAAGTACCCGCAGTGACATCGCTAAACGTCAGGGGGAACTGGCGCAGGCGAATAATGCATTGCAACTGTTATTGGGAAGCTACGGCAAGCTGCCGCAAGCGCAGACAGTAAACAGCGACAGCCTGCAAAGCGTTAAATTACCGGCGGGCTTGTCGTCGCAAATCTTATTGCAGCGCCCGGATATTATGGAAGCTGAACACGCGTTAATGGCGGCTAATGCCAATATTGGGGCCGCACGCGCGGCATTTTTCCCATCTATAAGCCTGACCAGCGGAATATCAACCGCCAGCAGCGATCTGTCGTCATTATTTAACGCCAGCAGCGGGATGTGGAATTTTATTCCTAAAATTGAGATCCCCATTTTTAATGCCGGACGCAACCAGGCCAATCTGGATATCGCCGAAATTCGCCAGCAGCAGTCGGTAGTGAATTATGAACAGAAAATCCAGAACGCCTTTAAAGAAGTGGCAGATGCGCTGGCATTACGTCAAAGCCTGAACGATCAAATCAGCGCCCAGCAGCGTTATCTGGCGTCGCTGCAAATTACTTTGCAACGGGCGCGGGCATTATATCAGCACGGCGCGGTAAGTTATCTGGAAGTGCTGGATGCCGAGCGTTCTTTATTTGCAACCCGACAAACCTTACTTGACCTGAATTATGCCCGTCAGGTCAACGAAATTTCTTTATATACCGCACTTGGTGGCGGTTGGCAGCAATAATTTTTAACTCCAGGAGAGAATAAATGAAAAAAGCACTGCAAGTCGCAATGTTCAGTCTGTTTACCGTTATTGGCTTTAATGCCCAGGCTAACGAACATCATCATGAAACCATGAGCGAAGCACAACCACAGGTCATTAGTGCCACCGGCGTGGTAAAAGGTGTTGATCTGGAAAGCAAAAAAATCACCATCCATCACGATCCGATTGCTGCCGTGAGCTGGCCGGAGATGACCATGCGCTTTACCATCACTCCGCAGACGAAAATGAGTGAAATTAAAACTGGCGACAAAGTGGCGTTTAATTTTGTCCAGCAGGGCAACCTTTCTTTATTACAGGATATTAAAGTCAGCCAGTAACCCAGGTTTAATGAGATGAAAAAAATCGCGCTTATTATCGGCAGCATGATCGCGGGCGGTATTATTTCTGCGGCAGGTTTTACCTGGTTTGCAAAGGCGGAACCGCCCGCAGAAAAAACGTCGACCGCAGAACGTAAAATCTTATTCTGGTACGACCCGATGTATCCCAATACGCGGTTCGATAAACCAGGTAAATCGCCGTTTATGGATATGGATCTGGTGCCGAAATATGCCGATGAAGAGAGTTCTGCGTCTGGTGTGCGCATTGACCCGACTCAGACGCAGAATCTGGGGGTGAAAACGGCTACCGTCACGCGCGGACCGCTGACTTTTGCCCAGAGTTTCCCGGCGAATGTCAGTTACAACGAGTATCAGTATGCCATTGTGCAGGCTCGCGCTGCCGGGTTTATCGACAAGGTGTATCCGCTTACCGTGGGCGATAAAGTGCAAAAGGGCACACCGCTTCTCGACCTGACCATTCCCGACTGGGTGGAAGCGCAGAGTGAGTATTTACTGCTGCGCGAAACCGGCGGTACGGCGACCCAGACTGAAGGCATTCTTGAGCGGCTGCGACTGGCGGGAATGCCGGAGGCGGATATTCGCCGCCTGATCGCCACGCAAAAAATCCAGACTCGCTTTACGCTCAAAGCGCCCATTGATGGCGTGATCACCGCGTTTGATCTGCGCGCGGGAATGAATATCGCCAAAGATAACGTGGTAGCGAAAATTCAGGGTATGGACCCGGTGTGGGTCACTGCTGCGATCCCGGAGTCCATCGCCTGGCTGGTGAAAGATGCCTCGCAGTTTACGCTCACCGTTCCGGCGCGACCTGATAAAACACTCACCATCCGCAAATGGACGCTACTACCTGGCGTGGATGCCGCGACCCGCACGCTGCAGCTGCGTCTGGAAATCGACAACGCCGACGAGGCGCTAAAACCGGGAATGAACGCCTGGTTGCAACTCAATACCGCCAGCGAACCGATGCTGCTCATTCCGTCACAGGCGCTGATTGATACCGGCAACGAACAGCGGGTGATTACCGTTGATGCCGACGGGCGCTTTGTACCAAAACGCGTTGCCGTTTTCCAGGCATCGCAAGGTGTCACCGCATTACGCTCTGGTCTGGCGGAAGGTGAAAAGGTGGTTTCCAGCGGCCTGTTCCTGATTGATTCCGAAGCCAATATTTCTGGCGCACTGGAGCGGATGCGCTCTGAAAGTGCTACCCATGCGCATTGAGGGAATAACCAATGATTGAATGGATTATTCGTCGCTCGGTGGCGAACCGTTTTCTGGTGCTGATGGGCGCGTTGTTTCTGAGTATCTGGGGCACCTGGACCATCATTAACACGCCAGTGGATGCACTGCCGGATCTCTCCGATGTGCAGGTGATTATTAAAACCAGCTATCCCGGGCAGGCACCGCAAATCGTTGAAAATCAGGTGACTTATCCGCTAACTACCACCATGTTGTCGGTACCTGGCGCGAAGACTGTGCGCGGTTTCTCGCAGTTTGGCGACTCTTATGTGTATGTCATTTTCGAAGATGGCACCGATCCGTACTGGGCGCGCTCGCGGGTGCTGGAGTACCTCAACCAGGTACAGGGTAAGCTGCCTGCGGGAGTCAGCGCCGAGCTGGGGCCAGATGCCACGGGTGTTGGCTGGATCTATGAATATGCATTGGTGGATCGCAGCGGTAAGCACGATCTGGCCGATTTACGCTCATTGCAGGACTGGTTTCTCAAATATGAGCTAAAAACCATCCCTGACGTTGCGGAAGTGGCGTCGGTGGGCGGTGTGGTGAAAGAGTATCAGGTGGTTATCGATCCCCAGCGCCTGGCGCAGTATGGCATCAGTCTCGGCGAAGTGAAAAATGCGCTGGATGCTTCAAACCAGGAAGCGGGCGGTTCGTCGATCGAACTGGCGGAAGCGGAATATATGGTGCGCGCCAGCGGCTATCTGCAAACGCTCGACGACTTTAATCACATCGTTTTAAAAGCCAGTGAAAATGGCGTGCCCGTTTATCTGCGTGATGTTGCGAAGGTCCAGGTTGGCCCGGAGATGCGCCGGGGCATTGCCGAACTGAACGGCGAAGGCGAAGTTGCGGGCGGGGTGGTGATCCTGCGCTCCGGCAAAAACGCCCGAGAAGTGATCGCCGCCGTGAAGGACAAACTGGAAACGCTGAAAAGTAGTCTGCCGGAAGGCGTGGAGATAGTTACAACATACGATCGCAGCCAGCTCATTGACCGGGCCATCGACAACCTCAGCGGCAAGTTGCTGGAAGAGTTTATTGTGGTGGCGGTAGTCTGTGCGCTGTTTCTCTGGCATGTGCGCTCGGCGCTGGTGGCGATTATTTCGTTGCCGCTGGGGTTGTGTATTGCTTTTATTGTCATGCACTTCCAGGGACTGAATGCCAATATTATGTCGTTGGGTGGCATTGCGATTGCCGTCGGGGCGATGGTCGATGCTGCTATCGTCATGATCGAGAATGCGCATAAACGGCTGGAAGAGTGGCAGCACCAGCATCCTGACGCCACGCTGGATAATAAAACGCGCTGGCAGGTGATCACCGATGCGTCTGTTGAAGTGGGGCCGGCGCTGTTTATCAGTCTGCTGATTATCACGTTGTCGTTTATCCCGATCTTCACCCTGGAAGGGCAGGAAGGGCGTCTGTTTGGCCCGTTGGCGTTCACCAAAACGTATGCGATGGCGGGTGCGGCGCTGCTGGCGATCGTAGTGATCCCTATCCTGATGGGTTACTGGATCCGTGGCAAAATTCCGCCGGAAAGCAGTAACCCGCTCAATCGCTTTTTGATTCGTGTTTATCATCCGCTATTGCTGAAAGTACTGCACTGGCCGAAAACCACGCTGCTGGTGGCAGCGCTTTCGGTGCTGACGGTTCTCTGGCCGCTCAATAAAGTTGGCGGGGAGTTTTTACCGCAGATCAATGAAGGCGACTTGTTATATATGCCATCGACGCTGCCGGGGATCTCCGCAGCAGAGGCGGCGAGTATGCTGCAAAAAACCGACAAGCTGATTATGAGCGTACCTGAAGTGGCGCGGGTATTTGGCAAAACCGGGAAAGCGGAAACCGCCACCGATTCTGCTCCGCTGGAGATGGTAGAAACGACCATCCAGCTTAAGCCGCAGGATCAGTGGCGGCCAGGCATGACAATGGACAAAATCATTGAGGAACTGGATAACACCGTGCGTCTGCCGGGGCTGGCGAATCTGTGGGTGCCGCCAATTCGTAACCGTATCGATATGCTCTCAACCGGCATTAAAAGCCCCATCGGCATTAAAGTTTCCGGCACTGTGCTGGCGGATATCGACGCGATGGCGGAGCAAATTGAAGAAGTGGCGCGAACGGTGCCAGGCGTAGCTTCTGCGCTTGCCGAGCGTCTGGAAGGTGGGCGCTATATCAACGTTGAGATTAACCGTGAAAAAGCCGCGCGTTACGGTATGACGGTGGCGGATGTGCAGTTGTTTGTGACTTCTGCGGTGGGCGGGGCGATGGTTGGCGAAACGGTGGAAGGGATTGCCCGTTATCCCATTAATCTGCGTTATCCGCAAAGCTGGCGCGATAGTCCGCAGGCACTGCGCCAGTTGCCGATCCTGACGCCGATGAAGCAGCAAATCACCCTGGCAGACGTGGCCGACGTTAAAGTCTCTACCGGACCGTCGATGCTGAAAACCGAGAATGCGCGCCCGACGAGCTGGATTTATATCGATGCCCGCGATCGTGACATGGTATCGGTGGTTCACGATTTGCAAAAAGCGATAGCTGAAAAAGTGCAGTTAAAACCGGGCACCAGCGTGGCATTCTCCGGGCAGTTCGAGCTACTGGAGCGCGCCAACCATAAGCTGAAACTCATGGTGCCGATGACACTGATGATCATCTTCGTGCTGTTGTATCTGGCATTCCGTCGGGTGGGCGAAGCGTTGCTGATTATCAGCAGCGTACCGTTTGCGCTGGTGGGCGGCATCTGGTTGCTGTGGTGGATGGGCTTTCATCTTTCTGTGGCGACGGGCATCGGTTTTATTGCCCTTGCCGGGGTCGCCGCCGAATTTGGCGTGGTGATGCTGATGTATTTACGTCACGCCATAGAGGCCGAGCCGTCGTTGAATAATCCGCAAACATTCAGCGAGCAGAAGCTGGATGAGGCGTTGTATCACGGCGCGGTACTGCGCGTGCGCCCGAAAGCGATGACGGTGGCGGTGATTATCGCTGGTCTGCTGCCGATTCTGTGGGGAACAGGAGCAGGGTCAGAGGTGATGAGCCGGATTGCCGCGCCGATGATTGGCGGCATGATCACCGCGCCTTTGCTGTCGCTGTTTATTATCCCGGCGGCGTATAAGCTGATGTGGCTGCACCGACATCGGGTACGGAAATAAAAGCAGGATACCCCGTTTAACCGTGTGGATTGTGTCTTGCGACGATGGGCACTAAATGTTAAAAGGTGCCCCTCAACAAAAAAGACACACAGGGGAAAGGCGTGAAAAACGCGTCAACCGTATCGGAAGATACTGCGTCGAATCAAGAGCCGACGCTTCATCGCGGATTACATAACCGTCATATTCAACTGATTGCGCTGGGTGGCGCAATTGGTACTGGTCTGTTTCTTGGCATTGGCCCGGCGATTCAGATGGCGGGTCCGGCTGTATTGCTGGGCTACGGCGTCGCCGGGATCATCGCTTTCCTGATTATGCGCCAGCTTGGCGAAATGGTGGTTGAGGAGCCGGTATCCGGTTCATTTGCCCACTTTGCCTATAAATACTGGGGACCGTTCGCGGGCTTCCTCTCTGGCTGGAATTACTGGGTGATGTTCGTGCTGGTGGGAATGGCAGAGCTGACCGCTGCGGGCATCTATATGCAGTACTGGTTCCCGGATGTTCCAACGTGGATTTGGGCTGCCGCCTTCTTTATTATCATCAACGCCGTTAACCTGGTGAACGTGCGCTTATATGGCGAAACCGAGTTCTGGTTTGCGCTGATTAAAGTGCTGGCAATCATCGGTATGATCGGCTTTGGCCTGTGGCTGCTGTTTTCTGGTCACGGCGGCGAGAAAGCCAGTATCGACAACCTCTGGCGCTACGGTGGTTTCTTCGCCACCGGCTGGAATGGGCTGATTTTGTCGCTGGCGGTGATTATGTTCTCCTTCGGCGGTCTGGAGCTGATTGGGATTACTGCCGCTGAAGCGCGCGATCCGGAAAAAAGCATTCCAAAAGCGGTAAATCAGGTGGTGTATCGCATCCTGCTGTTTTACATCGGTTCACTGGTGGTTTTACTGGCGCTCTATCCGTGGGTGGAAGTGAAATCCAACAGTAGCCCGTTTGTGATGATTTTCCATAATCTCGACAGCAACGTGGTAGCTTCTGCGCTGAACTTCGTCATTCTGGTAGCATCGCTGTCAGTGTATAACAGCGGGGTTTACTCTAACAGCCGCATGCTGTTTGGCCTTTCTGTACAGGGTAATGCGCCGAAGTTTTTGACTCGCGTCAGCCGTCGCGGCGTGCCGATTAACTCGCTGATGCTTTCCGGAGCGATCACTTCGCTGGTGGTGTTAATCAACTATCTGCTGCCGCAAAAAGCGTTTGGTCTGCTGATGGCGCTGGTGGTAGCAACGCTGCTGTTGAACTGGATTATGATCTGTCTGGCGCATCTGCGTTTTCGTGCAGCGATGCGACGTCAGGGGCGTGAAACACAGTTTAAGGCGCTGCTCTATCCGTTCGGAAACTATCTCTGCATTGCCTTCCTCGGCATGATTTTGCTGCTGATGTGCACGATGGATGATATGCGCTTGTCAGCGATCCTGCTGCCGGTGTTGATTGTATTCCTGTTTGTGGCATTTAAAACGCTGCGTCGGAAATAAGGCATTCACGCTACATCCGACAAAACGATGTCCGCTCTCATCCATTCGATGAGAGCGGTTTTTTTAATTACTGCTTAAATGCACCCGCCAGAGAGCGAATATCATTGCCGGTTGGCGACTGATGAAGTCGCAGACCAAACTCTTCGACAATCGCAAATATGTGATCGAATATATCAGCCTGAATGCTTTCATATTCCAGCCACACCACGGTGTTGGTAAACGCATAGATCTCGAGCGGTAAACCGTTATCACCTGGAGCCAGTTGGCGTACCATTAAAGTCATATCTTTACGAATCCGCGGATGGTTACGCAGATATTCGTTCAGATAGGCACGAAAGGTTCCAATATTGGTCATTCGGCGCAGGTTTAATACCGACTCCGTAGAACCTTGCTGGCGATTCCACTCATTAATTTCCTGATGGCGGCTGGTTAAATAAGGCTTTAACAAATGCGCTTTATTCAGACGTTGCATTTCGTCTTCATCAAGAAAACGAATACTGGTGACATCAATACTGATACTGCGCTTAATACGTCGCCCGCCAGATGCTGACATCCCGCTCCAGTTTTTAAAGGAGTCAGAAACCAGAGACCAGGTGGGAATAGTGGTAATGGTATTGTCCCAGTTACGCACCTTGACGGTGGTTAACCCAATATCGATCACCGCGCCATCCGCGCCGTATTTCGGCATCTCCAGCCAGTCGCCCAGTTTCAGCATATCGTTCGCGGAAAGCTGAATACCTGCCACCAGACCAAGAATCGGATCTTTAAATACCAACATCAGCACGGCAGCCATTGCACCAAGACCGCTGATCAGAATCGCTGGCGACTGACCAATCAGCAGCGAGATCATCAAAATGCCGACCAGAATCGCGCCGATCAGTTTAATCCCCTGAAATATCCCTTTCAGCGGTAACTGAGATGCTGCCGGGAATTTCTGCGCCAGATTCAAAATAACATCCAGCAACGAGAAGACTGAAAGCAGCGCATACATCATGATCCACAACTGCGCGCAGGTAGTCAGAATATCTGCCGCTTCGGTGCCTTTTTGCAGCCAGAATACCGCCTGAATATTGACGATAATCCCCTGCAGGGTAAAAGCTAAACGGTGGAAGAGTTTATTCTGGGTAATGATTTGCAACCAAAGCCGTGAACTGGCGATGGCACGTTTTTCGAAGGTCCGCAGTACCACCCAATGCAAAATAATATGCACCACGACGGCGGTCAGAAAAATAATACCGAAAATCATCACCATCGAGGTGGTGTGATCGATCTCAATACCCGCTAAATCTTCAACCTGGGATATTAAATCCTGCATAACGTCTCCTTTATACAACAGCAGCCTATGATGACGGCTGAAACAGGGTTATGCAAATCAGGAGAATCTGAGGGGAAATAGCCGGGCAGATGCCCGGCAAGAGAGAATTACACTTCGGTTAAGGTGATGTTTTGCGGCAGACGAGATTTCGGCAGCGTAGCGTTAAAATCTTCAACGCTGTGATGACCTACCGGAACAACCACCAGACTGGTGTAGCCTTTCTCTTTCAGACCAAATTCTGCATCGAGGATGGCGGCGTCAAAACCTTCGATGGGTACCGCGTCCAGACCCAGAGCCGCCACGCCGAGCAGGAAGTTACCGACGTTGAGATAAACCTGTTTTGCCATCCACTCTGCATCATCATGCAGATCTTTACGGTGCATATCAGCGAAGAACTTGCGACCTTTATCGTTCGCGGCTTTCGCTTCCGGCGTGGCAAAGCGGCCATCGGCATCTTCCTGGTCAACAACCAGCTTCAGCCAGGCATCGTCCATCGCGGTTTTTGCACAGAACACCACGACGTGCGAGGCATCAAGCATTTTACGCTCGTTGAACACGTAATTACCGGCAGCGGATTTGGCAACACGCGCTTTACCTTCTTCCGTGCTGGCAACAATAAAATGCCACGGCTGGGAGTTGGTGCTGGACGGGCTGTATTGCAGTAGCGTTTTGATCTGCTCGGCCTGTTCCGGGGTAAGTTTTTTGCTGGCATCAAATGCCTTAGTGGAATGACGCTTTAAGGCGACAGAAATGATATCCATAAAGACTCCATGTGTAAGTAATTTTGCGTGCCAGCAGATTACAAGGTTCAACGAGAAATGGTAAGCGAGAAAAATGCGCTATAGATTTCCGCTTTACCCTGGACGCACTCTTTTTTGATCGCGTTTAGCTAAGCCATCAACCACCAGATTCCACGAATCGTTGATCAGATCGCAAAGTAACGCTGCGGAGATTTCCTCGCCGGGATAAACCGAAATCCAGTGCTTTTTATTCATGTGATACCCTGGCTTAATGCTCGGGTATATCTGCTGATTTAACAGGGATTTTTGTGGATCGGACTTCAGATTGATAAACGGAATGCCGCGCATCTCCGACGACAACATAAAAATCTTGCCGCCAATTTTAAAAACATCGAACTCCGGGCCAAACGGCCAGCAAAGCTCGACAAAAGGTAGCTCAAGGGCCAGGCGTTTCGCCGTTTCGTGCAGTGATTGCTTATCCATAAACTTTCCTTAGGCGAAGGAGAATAAGCAAAGTATGCCGCGAAGTTCGGCGATAATCGACGTTTAATCCGCCAGCGAGAACCAGCGTCGCCAGATAAAGCGCAGAATAAAATACTCGATAGCGCCCAGCGCTAAAAACCACAGGCAAAACAATAAAGTGTAAAGCTGGCTAAGATCCATCAGATGGAACGTGGTCACCAGTTTCTGTGCCAACGTCAGTCCCAGTGCGGGGGCGGGCAGCAGCAGGCAAGAGAGGAAAGCCATCAGTAAAATGCCTGCTGCGGTGGTCAAGGTTTCTAAAGGGTGTTTCATAACATTGTTAAATGTAAGTTAAAACACCATTGTCAGGGATATTCTTCTGTAAGGCAATTCCCGACTTATTCTCCGGCCCAGATCTCACAATGCTTTTTCACCAGCCCAATCAGCGAGCCGCCATCGGCGACGAAATCGCGCATCAGCTGCGCTTCATTCAGACCGCTGACGACCTGGCGATTCAGGGCCTCAATCGCGCTCGATGCACCAATTTTATGTGCGGAAGGGGCGATTTTTTCCAGCAATCGCAAGGTGTCTTCCTTTAGCGGTCGACGATCGCCAGTATGCGGATCGGTAACGACGCCTTCCAGCCCATAGCGGCAGGCCTGGAAACGGTTGAATTTATACAGCAGGTAATCTTTCTCCTGATGTTTAAACGGGCGTTCCGTCAGTAACCAGTGGGCGGTGGCCTGAATTAATCCTGCCATATTTACCGCGTGGCTAAGGGTTAACGGGGTATCCATCACCCGAACTTCCACCGTACCAAAATGGGGGCTAGGGCGAATATCCCAGTGCAGATCTTTAATGCTGTCGATCATCGTGGTGTAACTCAGACAGCGAAACAGGGCTTCAAATTGTTGCCAGTTACTGACCCACGGCATCGGGCCATTATCAGGAAAGGCGGAAAAAATATTCGGTCGTGAGGAGGCAAAACGCGTATCCGTTCCCTGCATATATGGCGACGCGGCGGAAAGGGCGATAAAGTGCGGCACAAACCGTGACAAGCCGTGCAGCAAATAAATGGCGTCATCGCCACTGGCACAGCCAACATGGACATGCTGACCAAAAACGGTCGCCTGCTGGATGAGATAGCCAAAGTTTTCCAGCGTTAGTTGATAGCGTTCGTTGTCGCATACCTCCTGACGCTGCCATTTCTGAAACGGGTGCGTGCCACCGCCGCAAATTTCCAGATGATGGTCTGCGGCTGCCTGCAATACGACTTTCTGCATCGCTGAAAATTGCCCGGCAGCCTGGTTGATATCACGGCAAACATCCGTCGCCAGCTCCAGCATACTTTCGGTGATATCGTGCTTTACCTCTCCGGCCGTGATCTCATTTTTAACCGCGTCAATCAGCATTGAAGAGTCCTGGCTTAAGTCATAGCCCGGCGGATTAACCACCTGCATTTCCAGTTCAATACCGAGTGTAAAAGGTTCAGAAACATGAAAATCGGATAATGGCATAGGTTTCTCTTATGTTGGCGTTTTCTATTCAGTATAGAAGTCGGAGCGGCTGGGCGAGATGCGGAAGTTCTGGAATGTTTCTTTTTTTGGTGATGGTGAACTGATGGTGCCTGAAGCAATTTGGCTACTTTTGCAATGTGACAAGTTATGGCACGGCTGGCTGGTGGCGAAGAATTTTGACGATTGAGGCATGCAGAAAAAACGGGCTCAGCTTCAGTTGATTAAATGAGGAGTGAGAAGTCCGAAACAGGATTTACTGTATAAATAAACAGCTATTTTGTTGAGGAAGGGTAAGATAACGGCGGGTGCCTGAAGCTTTCCGGTTTCAGGTTTACTCTGAGGTCTGGAAAGATGAAGCCCCAGGAGATATTTCTATCAACCCTGGGGCTGCCACTCCAAACCAGACAATTTGGATGGTAGTTCCTTCTTCGCATGGAGGCAATATAAACATGCTGACGAAATATGCCCTTGTGGCAGTCATAGTGCTGTGTTTGACGGTACTGGGATTTACGCTTCTGGTCGGAGACTCGCTGTGTGAGTTTACGGTGAAGGAACGTAATATTGAGTTCAGGGCTGTTCTCGCTTACGAACCGAAGAAGTAGCCGTTGTGCGGGGAGTAATCCCCGCATATCCGGTTGTCAGGTCAGGATGGTAAGGCACCTGCTTTACACTTTCGCCCGCGGTCAGTGATGGCTGCGGGCGGTTTCGTTTTAAGAGCAATGATGAGTTTTGCCGACAGAAGTCCGAAACAGGATTCACTGTATAAATAAACAGCTATTTTGCTAAGGAAGGGTAAGATAACGGCGGGTGCCTGAAGCTTTCCGGTTTCAGGTTAACTCTGAGGTTTGGAAAGATGAAGCCCCAGGAGATATTTCTATCAATCCTGGGGCTGCCACTCCGAACCTGAACAACTCGGATGGTAGTCCCTTCTTCGCATGGAGGCAATATAAACATGCTGACGAAATATGCCCTTGTGGCAGTCATAGTGCTGTGTTTGACGGTGCTGGGATTTACGCTTCTGGTCGGAGACTCGCTGTGTGAGTTCACCGTAAAGGAACGTAATATTGAGTTTAAGGCTGTTCTCGCTTACGAACCGAAGAAGTAGCCGTTGTGCGGGGAGCAATCCCCGCATATCCGGTTGTCAGGTCAGAGTGGTAAGGCACCTGCTTTACACTTTCGCCCGCAGTCAGTGATGGCTGCGGGCGAATCGTACCAGATGTTGTCAATTAATCGTGTTGGCACAGAGTTATGACTATTTTTTCTTTTATCTGCCAGTGCACAGCAAACATCTCATTCTCACGATGAATGATGATCTGCTGTTTATTCCAGCTAATTATCTGATAGTCCAGAAAACCTGCATCAGTTTGGATCTCACTTGCCTTAAATGCGCTCTCTTTGGCGGAAAATGCCAGTGTCAGCGCCAGAGAAAAGGCTAAACCGCAGTCTGCGAGTCGCTCGTGTTCTGCTGGTGTAATAATGTTGTCTGTCAATTCGGTCGCTGTTTGCGCAGAAAAAATTTCTTCGATATCAACGCCAATCGGTTGACGGGAAACCACGGCCAATGCCGTAGCCCCGCAGTGGCTAATACTGCCGTATACCTCCGCAGGCCACACCGGTTGGCGTAGCTCGCCGATTGCGGGCACACATTTATAGCCATATTCCCGCAAGGCATAAACAGCAGCGATCCGTCCGGCTAAATGCTCTGTTTTACGTTTACGTCCAGCGTGTTGCAGTTGTGCGTAGTGCGGCAGCCAGAGTAAATCCTGCTCACAAAAATTCGCCGGATCGAACTCAACAAAATGCAGCGTATGTCCGGCAAAGGGGAGGGAGGTATGCGTAGTTTTCATATCGACCATATTCGAGACTGATGACAAACGCAAAACTGCCTGATGCGCTACGCTTATCAGGCCTACATGGTCCTGCAATATATTGAATTGGCAAGATTTTTGTAGGCCGGATAAGGCGTTCACGCCGCATCCGGCATGAACGACGCGCACTTTGTCAACAATCTGACGTTAGCATCAGAAGTGAGTGTTTACGCTCATATACCACGTACGTCCCGGCTCGTTATAGGTATACGCCCCGGCACCGGCGATATAGTTGGCCCCTGCCAAATCGCCCGTGGTCTGGGCATTACCCGCACGCCACAAACGTTTGTCGAACAGATTGTCCACGCCGCCGGTCAGACTGACATTCTTCGTCACATCCCACGTCGCGCTCAGCCCAACAATGCTGTAAGGACTAATTTCTTTGGTTTCCGGTCCAACCGCTGGCTGACCTTTATAGTTGTACTTCTTCGGCTGCTGCTTACCGTACCAGGTGAAGGTCGTTTGCATCGACAAATCTTCTCGTGCCTGCCAGCTCAGCGTTGAGTTCAACGTATACTCCGGGATGATCGACAAACGGTCGCCCGTGGTTTTGTTTTCACTCTTCAGCATATAAGTGATGTTATTAGTCCACATCACCGTTTCGCTAACCGGTACGTTTAACGATCCTTCCAGACCTTCAACCACCGCTTTCGGCACGTTATCCCACTGATAGAGATCGGTGCCGACTGCGTTTTGCCCTACAGCAACATAGCCTGCTTCAATCTTATTGCGATAATCGTTGCGGAACCAGGTCACACCCGCCAGCCAACCGTCGCGTTTGAACTCCAGACCAATCTCCTTGTTGATGCTGGTTTCTGCTTTCAGGTCATCGTTACCTTGCAGATAGCAGCCGCCCGCGCTGGCATAGCAGCCCTGGCCTTTACTATAGAGGATATAGTTAGGGTTAGTCTGGTACAGGCTCGGCGCTTTATAAGCACGGGCAATGCCCATTTTGAGCGTGAAGTCATCGCCTAAACCTTGCGATATGTTCAGCGCCGGGCTCCAGTTATTGCCGACAATACTGTGATGATCGAAACGCAGCCCCGGCGTTACGATGGTGCTGTCAGTCAGCTCCATGTTGTTTTCGGCAAACAGCGAGAAAATTTCTGCTTTTGAATACGGGCTACGGTCGGTGGCACTCACGCCATCAATAGCGCCACCGGTATTCGTTCCGGTCAGTGCCTGGGTGTTGGAACTTAAGTCCTTCATCCGTTGCTGATTCCACTCCGTACCCAGCGTCAGCGTTTGGTTAACGAGGAAATCAATCGGCAGGTTAACTTCGCTGTGCAGCATCACGTCATCAAGATCGATATCGACGAAATCCTGTGTCGCTTTTTCGTTAAATTTCCCTTCGGTGCCACCCGCCAGACCTTCCGGAATACGCGAGTTACGGGTGTGTTCATACTGCACCCAGTTGCTGGTGGTCACGCCGTTATCCCAGCCGCCGTTCCAGGTCAGCGAGTAGTTCTGGCGATACAGGCGGTTGGTTTCATCGCCATATTTCGAGCGAGTATAGGAGTCAGAGTTGGTGTTCTGGGTATCGCCCGCATACAGGTTACCCTGGCGGCTGTAGCCCGCTTCCAGTTCCAGCGATTGCAATGGTGCGAAGTCCCAGCGCACCACGCCGTTAATATCTTTATTGATCACCCCTTCGCGCCCGGCTGGTAACGTCGTGGCATACGTTCCGGCACGCGCGGACTGATGGCCCTGGTTGATATCCCACGCGTCAGCCTGAGTTTTGTCGAGGTTGCCATACAAGCGGAAGCTGAATTCGTCGCCCAGCGGACCGGTCAGGCTAAAGTTAGTGCGTTTGGTGGCACCTTCCTCTTTATGTTCTGGCGCATTGAAATATGCGTCCCAGGAGCCGTGCCACTCGCCGCTGCCTTTTTTGGTAATGATGTTAACCACGCCGCCCGCCGCGCCGTTGCCATAACGCGCAGCTGCCGGACCACGCAGAACTTCAATACGTTCAATCATTTCAGGTGGCACCCAGGAGGTATCACCACGGGTATCGCGCTCGCCACGCCAGCCCTGGCGCACCGAGTTACGGCTGCTTACCGGCTTGCCGTCAATCAAAATCAGCGTGTTTTCCGGACCCATACCGCGAATATCAATCTGTCGGTTATTCCCTCGCTGACCACTGGTGGAGTTACCGGTCAGGTTAACGCCTGGCATGGTACGGATGATCTCCGACACATCGCGGGCAACGGGGTTTTTGCGGATTTCATCTGCGGTGATGGTCGAAACGCCAGGCGCCTGTAAGTTCTGCTCGGCGGCGGTAACGACAATGGTATCGTCATGTGAAACAGGAGTATCGGTCGGCTCTTGTGCCTGCGCTACCCCATAAATCCCCAGATTGACCAACAAGGCCATGGAATGAATCTTCTTGTTCATTGTTTTATTCCTGCATTTTTGCCACGAATTGCAACTGTCGGGCATGGTCGTCCTCAACACGACGCATCCCGCTACCGCGAAAACCTTTGATCCTGAAAGACACGCAGTGCAGTTGGTTAATTAATGTCCGCGCTTCCCACGGCGCGCCATTACGCTATTGCAAATGCAAATAGTTATCAATTATATTATCAATATATTTCTGCAATCAATGAAAAATTGCACAGTAAACATGGGGTTATGGTGTGACGGCGTTAAAAGTAGGAAGTGAGAGCTGGTGGCAGTCGAAACATGGCCCGGAATGGCAGCGTCTGAATGACGAAATGTTTGAGGTCACTTTCTGGTGGCGTGATCCCCAAGGTTCTGAAGAATACTCGACGATAAAGCGCGTATGGGTCTACATCACTGGCGTGACTGATCACCATCAGAACAGCCAGCCCCAGTCGATGCAGCGAATTGCAGGTACTGATGTCTGGCAGTGGACGACACAACTCAATGCCAACTGGCGCGGCAGCTACTGCTTTATTCCCACCGAACGCGATGACATTTTTTCTGCACCATCCCCCGATCGCCTCGAATTACGTGAAGGCTGGCGAAAACTATTACCCCAGGCAATAGCCGATCCGCTGAATCCACAAAGCTGGAAAGGCGGGCGAGGGCACGCTGTTTCTGCACTCGAAATGCCGCAAGCGCCTCTGCAACCGGGATGGGATTGTCCGCAAGCGCCAGAAATACCAGCCAAAGAAATTATCTGGAAAAGTGAACGGTTGAAAAATTCACGTCGTGTATGGATTTTTACCACCGGCGATGTAACAGCAGAAGAACGCCCGCTGGCAGTTTTGCTCGATGGCGAATTTTGGGCGCAAAGTATGCCCGTCTGGCCTGTGCTGACTTCGCTGACCCATCGTCAGCAACTTCCTCCCGCCGTGTATGTGTTGATCGACGCTATCGATACCACGCACCGCGCCCACGAACTGCCGTGTAATGCGGATTTCTGGCTCGCAGTACAGCAAGAGTTATTACCCCTGGTGAAAGCTATTGCCCCTTTTAGCGATCGTGCCGATCGCACCGTGGTTGCCGGGCAGAGTTTTGGTGGGCTTTCCGCGCTGTATGCCGGACTGCACTGGCCTGAACGCTTTGGCTGTGTATTAAGCCAGTCAGGATCGTACTGGTGGCCGCATCGGGGCGGGCAGCAAGAGGGCGTGTTACTTGAAAAGCTAAAAGCTGGTGAAGTTAGCGCCGAAGGTCTGCGCATTGTGCTGGAAGCGGGTATTCGCGAGCCGATGATCATGCGGGCCAATCAGGCGCTGTATACGCAATTACACCCTATAAAAGAATCCATTTTCTGGCGTCAGGTTGACGGCGGACATGATGCGCTTTGTTGGCGCGGTGGCTTGATGCAGGGGCTAATCGACCTCTGGCAACCACTTTTCCATGACAGGAGTTGAATATGGCATTCAGTAATCCCTTCGATGATCCGCAGGGAGCGTTTTACATTTTGCGCAATGCGCAGGGGCAATTCAGTCTGTGGCCGCAACAATGCGCCTTACCGGCAGGCTGGGACATTGTGTGTCAGCCGCAGTCACAAGAGTCCTGCCAGCAGTGGCTTGAAGCCCACTGGCGTACTCTGACACCGGCGAATTTCACCCAGTTGCAGGAGGCACAATGAGCCAGCATTTACCTTTGGTCGCCGCACAGCCCGGCATCTGGATGGCAGAAAAACTGTCGGATTTACCCTCCGCCTGGAGCGTGGCGCATTACGTTGACTTAACCGGAGAGGTTGATGCGCCATTACTGGCCCGCGCGGTGGTTGCCGGATTAGCGCAAGCAGATACGTTGCGGATGCGTTTTACGGAAGATAACGGCGAAGTCTGGCAATGGGTCGATGATGCGCTGATATTCGAACTGCCAGAAATTATCGACCTGCGAACCAATATTGATCCGCACGGTACTGCGCAGGCATTAATGCAGGCGGATTTGCAACAAGATTTGCGCGTCGATAGCGGTAAACCACTGGTCTTCCATCAGCTGATACAGGTGGCGGATAACCGCTGGTACTGGTATCAGCGTTATCACCATTTGCTGGTCGATGGCTTCAGTTTCCCGGCCATTACCCGCCAGATCGCCAATATTTACTGTACATGGCTGCGTGGCGAACCAACGCCTGCTTCGCCGTTTACGCCTTTCGCTGATGTAGTGGAAGAGTACCGGCAATACCGCGAAAGCGAAGCCTGGCAGCGTGATGCGGCATTCTGGGTAGAACAGCGTCGCCAACTGCCACCGCCCGCGTCACTTTCTCCGGCACCTTTACCGGGGCGTAGCGCCTCGGCAGATATTCTGCGCCTGAAACTGGAATTTACCGACGGGGAATTCCGCCAGCTGGCTATGCAATTTTCAGGTGAGCAGCGTACCGATTTAGCTCTTGCGCTGGCGGCTTTGTGGCTGGGGCGATTGTGCAATCGCATGGACTACGCTGCCGGATTTATCTTTATGCGTCGACTGGGGTCGGCGGCGCTGACGGCTACCGGACCTGTGCTCAACGTTTTGCCGTTGGGTATTCACATTGCGGCACAAGAAACGCTGCCGGAACTGGCAACCCGACTGGCGGCTCAACTGAAAAAAATGCGTCGCCATCAACGTTACGATGCCGAACAAATTGTCCGTGACAGCGGGCGAGCGGCAGGTGATGAACCGCTGTTTGGTCCGGTACTCAATATCAAGGTATTTGATTACCAACTGGATATTCCTGATGTTGAGGCGCAAACCCATACCCTGGCAACCGGGCCGGTTAATGACCTTGAACTGGCCCTGTTCCCGGATGAACACGGTGATTTGAGTATTGAGATCCTCGCCAATAAACAGCGTTACGCTGAGCCAACGTTAATCCAGCATGCTGAACGCCTGAAAATGCTGATCGCCCAATTCGCCGCGGATCCGGCGCTGTTGTGCGGCGATGTCGATATTATGCTGCCAGGTGAGTATGCGCAGCTGGCGCAGATCAACGCCACTCAGGTTGAGATTCCAGAAACCACGCTTAGCGCGCTGGTGGCAGAACAAGCGGCAAAAACACCGGATGCTCCGGCGCTGGCAGATGCGCGTTACCAGTTCAGCTATCGGGAAATGCGCGAGCAGGTGGTGGCGCTGGCGAATCTGCTGCGTGAGCACGGCGTTAAACCAGGGGACAGCGTGGCGGTGGCATTACCGCGCTCGGTCTTTTTGACCCTGGCGCTACATGCGATTGTTGAAGCCGGTGCGGCCTGGTTACCGCTGGATACGGGGTATCCGGACGATCGCCTGAAAATGATGCTGGAAGATGCGCGTCCGTCGCTGTTAATCACCACCGACGATCAACTGCCGCGCTTTGCCGATGTTCCAGATTTAACCAACCTTTGCTATAACGCCCCGCTTACACCGCAGGGCAGTGCGCCGCTGCAATTTTCACAACCGCATCACACGGCTTATATCATCTTTACCTCTGGCTCCACCGGCAGGCCGAAAGGGGTAATGGTCGGGCAGACGGCTATCGTCAACCGCCTGCTGTGGATGCAAAACCACTACCCGCTTACAGGCGAAGATGTCGTTGCCCAAAAAACGCCGTGCAGTTTTGATGTCTCGGTGTGGGAGTTTTTCTGGCCGTTTATTGCCGGGGCTAAACTGGTGATGGCTGAACCGGAAGCGCACCGCGACCCGCTCGCTATGCAGCAATTCTTTGCCGAATATGGCGTAACGACCACGCACTTTGTGCCGTCGATGCTGGCGGCATTTGTTGCATCGCTGACGCCCGAAACCGCTCGCCAGAGTTGCGCGACGTTGAAACAGGTTTTCTGTAGTGGTGAGGCCTTACCGGCTGATTTATGCCGCGAATGGCAACAGTTAACCAGCGTGCCGTTGCATAATCTGTATGGTCCAACGGAAGCGGCGGTGGATGTGAGCTGGTATCCGGCTTTTGGCGAGGAACTGGCACAGGTGCGCGGCAGCAGTGTGCCGATTGGTTATCCGGTGTGGAATACGGGCCTGCGCATTCTCGATGCGATGATGCATCCGGTGCCGCCGGGTGTGGCGGGAGATCTCTATCTCACCGGTATTCAACTGGCGCAGGGGTATCTTGGACGACCCGATCTGACCGCCAGCCGTTTTATTGCCGATCCTTTTGCCCCAGGTGAACGGATGTATCGTACCGGAGACGTTGCCCGCTGGCTGGATAACGGCGCGGTGGAGTACCTCGGGCGCAGTGACGATCAGCTAAAAATTCGCGGGCAGCGTATCGAACTGGGCGAAATCGATCGCGTGATGCAGGCGCTGCCGGATGTCGAACAAGCCGTTACCCACGCCTGTGTGATTAACCAGGCGGCAGCCACCGGTGGTGATGCGCGTCAGTTGGTGGGCTATCTGGTGTCGCAATCAGGTCTGCCGTTGGATACCAGCGCATTACAGGCACAGCTTCGCGAAACATTGCCGCCGCATATGGTGCCGGTCGTTCTGCTGCAACTGCCGCAGTTGCCACTTAGCGCCAACGGCAAGCTGGATCGCAAAGCCTTACCGTTGCCTGAACTTAAGGCACAAACGCCGGGGTGTGCGCCGAAAGCGGGCAGTGAAACGATTATCGCTGCGGCATTCGCGTCGTTGCTGGGTTGTGACGTGCAGGATGCCGATGCTGATTTCTTCGCGCTTGGCGGTCATTCGCTACTGGCAATGAAACTGGCAGCGCAGTTAAGTCGACAGTTTGCTCGTCAGGTGACGCCGGGGCAGGTGATGGTCGCGTCAACTGTCGCCAAACTGGCAACGATTATTGATGGTGAAGAGGACAGCGCCCGGCGCATGGGATTCGAAACCATTCTGCCGTTGCGTGAAGGTAATGGCCCGACGCTGTTTTGTTTCCACCCGGCATCCGGTTTTGCCTGGCAGTTCAGCGTGCTCTCGCGTTATCTCGATCCACTATGGTCGATTATCGGCATTCAGTCGCCGCGCCCTCATGGCCCCATGCAGACAGCGACGAACCTGGATGAAGTCTGCGAAGCGCATCTGGCAACGTTACTTGAACAACAACCGCACGGCCCTTATTACCTGCTGGGGTATTCCCTTGGCGGTACGCTGGCGCAGGGCATTGCGGCGCGACTACGTGCCCGTGGCGAACAGGTGGCATTTCTTGGCTTGCTGGATACCTGGCCGCCAGAAACGCAAAACTGGCAGGAAAAAGAAGCTAATGGTCTGGACCCGGAAGTGCTGGCGGAGATTAACCGCGAGCGCGAGGCCTTCCTGGCGGCACAGCAGGGAAGTACTTCAACGGAGTTGTTTACCACCATTGAAGGCAACTACGCTGATGCTGTGCGCCTGCTGACGACTGCTCATAGCGTACCGTTTGACGGTAAAGCGACGTTGTTTGTTGCTGAACGCACGCTTCAGGGAGGTATGAGTCCTGAACGCGCCTGGTCGCCGTGGATTGCGGAGCTGGATATCTATCGTCAGGATTGTGCGCATGTGGATATTATCTCTCCAGGGGCATTTGAAAAAATTGGGCCGATTATTCGCGCAACGCTAAACAGATAAATTAACATTATCTATAAACCCATAATTGCAGGAAATAATTATGGGTTTATCATTTATTTAATTTATAAGGTTGCTGGTTATTTTTCTTAAATAGAGTGAATGTTGCATTCAGTGGAATGAATTTACAAACTTCAGCTTCGGATAATTCTCACCAACTGGTAAAGTGAGCGCCGTGGAGATTTCCCCCTATTGGACTCATTTTCAGGTTATACCCCATGTCATCACTGAATATTAAACAGGGAAGTGACGCTCATTTTCCCGATTATCCTCTGGCGTCGCCCAGTAATAATGAAATTGATTTACTTAATCTAATCTCAGTTTTATGGCGGGCCAAAAAAACGGTCATGGCGGTCGTTTTTGCGTTTGCCTGTGCAGTCTTGCTGATCTCTTTCATCCTGCCGCAAAAATGGACCAGCGCGGCGGTTGTCACGCCTCCAGAACCTGTTCAGTGGCAAGAGTTGGAGAAAACATTCACTAAGCTTCGTGTGCTGGATCTGGATATCAAAATTGATCGTACAGAAGCATTTAACCTGTTTATCAAGAAGTTTCAGTCGGTTAGCTTGCTGGAAGAGTACCTGCGTTCATCACCTTATGTGATGGACCAATTAAAAGAGGCGAAAATCGACGAACTGGATTTGCATCGCGCAATTGTCGCATTGAGCGAAAAAATGAAAGCGGTTGATGACAATGCCAGTAAGAAAAAAGATGAACCGTCACTGTATACCTCCTGGACGCTAAGTTTTACCGCGCCAACCAGTGAAGAGGCGCAGACCGTTTTGAGCGGGTATATCGATTATATCTCTGCGTTGGTGGTGAAAGAGTCGATAGAAAACGTCCGTAATAAACTGGAGATCAAAACCCAGTTTGAAAAAGAAAAACTGGCTCAGGACCGCATTAAAATGAAAAATCAACTTGATGCAAACATTCAGCGCCTCAATTATTCACTCGACATTGCCAACGCGGCAGGAATTAAAAAGCCCGTTTACAGTAATGGTCAGGCCGTTAAAGATGACCCCGATTTCTCTATTTCTCTCGGCGCAGACGGTATTGAACGCAAACTGGAAATTGAAAAAGCGGTCACTGACGTTGCGGAACTGAACGGTGAATTACGTAATCGTCAGTATCTTGTTGAGCAGTTAACAAAAGCAAATATCAACGATGTGAATTTTACGCCGTTTAAATATCAGTTAAGCCCGTCATTGCCAGTGAAAAAAGACGGTCCGGGTAAGGCGATTATTGTGATCCTTTCCGCGCTGATCGGCGGGATGGTGGCTTGTGGTAGCGTGTTATTGCGCTATGCGATGGCATCCAGAAAACAGGATGCCATGATGGCAGACCACTTAGTTTAACTATTTGCGGTTGAAGGTGCCGTTCGTCCGAGCGGCACCACGAGCGGCGTTCCGGCTACCGGATCGTCAATGATCATGCAGCGGAGACCATAAATGCGCTCAATCAGTTCAGCAGTGACAATCTCCTTCGGCGCTCCCTGAGCAACAATTTTCCCTTCTCGCAATGCAATCAAATGGCTGGCGTAACGACAGGCCTGATTAAGATCGTGCAGCACCGCCGCCAGGGTATAGCCTTTCTCGCGGTTCAGTTCGCTTAACAGTTCCAGCAAATCAATCTGATGACTGATATCCAGCCAGGTCGTGGGTTCGTCGAGCAGCATAATTGCCGTTTCCTGGGCCAGCACCATCGCGATCCACGCTCGCTGGCGTTGCCCACCGGAAAGGGTATCCACGCTTTGATCTGCAAGATGAGTTATTCCCGTGGCCTGCATCGCTTTCGTTACCGCCTCTTCATCTTCTTTGCGCCAACGGGTAAACAGCGGTTGATGCGGATAACGCCCACGCGCCACCAGCTCCTGCACGGTGATATCGCCCGGCGTGGTAGCATTTTGCGCCAACAGACCAATCCGGCGTGCAACTTCTTTACTGGCGTAATGTTGAATGTGCTCGCCATCCAGCCAGACATGCCCGTGAGTAGGCGTCATCAGGCGGCTTAAGGTACGCAGCAACGTGGATTTACCGCAGCCATTTGGCCCGATAATTGCCGTGAAGTGACCATCAGGTATTTCTACAGTCAGATTTTCCGCAACGGTATATTTGCCATATCCCAGGGTTAACTGTTCGCCGCGCAAACGGGCTACTGATTCGGTCATTTTTTGCGAGACTCCTGAATTAACAAGACGATAAGGTAAATACCGCCGAGGCTGACGGTAACGACGCCAACCGGAAGTTGATACGGCATAAACAGTTGTTGGGCGCAGAGATCGGCCGCCAGCAGTAACAACGCCCCGCACAGCGCCGCCTGGGTTAGCCCCCAGCGAGCGGTGCCGCTAATGCGTCGGGCAATGTGCGGCGCGACTAAAGCAATAAAGGAAATCGGCCCGGCAAGCGCTGTTGCCGCAGCGGTAAGCACCACTGCAACCAGCATCATTAACAGACGCGAACGTTCGACGCTGACGCCCAGCGCACACGCGGTATCATCGCCCATTTCCAGCAAGCGCATCCGGCGTACCAGTAAGGCGGCGGCAATTAGCATCAATATAATGATGGGTGCGGAAGGCGAGGTTTTTGCCCACGTCAGGCCGTTGAGCGATCCGGCATTCCACAAACCTGCTGTTAGCGCCGTTTCTAAAGACGCTTTCAGCAACAGCCAGGTATTAAAGGCCACCAGCATGGCGCGAACGCCGATACCGATAATAATCAACCGAAAGGTGTCGATACCGTTACGCCAGGCGAGCAGCCAGACCAACAGCGAAGTGATAATGCCGCCCACCATTGCTGCCAGCGCGATAGCCGTCAGGTCCTGACCAAACAGCACCATCGCCACCAGCACGCCGCTCCACGCCCCGGTGTTAAAACCCATTACGTCAGGGCTGCCGAGCGGGTTACGCATCAGCGACTGAAAAATCGCGCCACTGACGCCCAGTGCTGCGCCAATCAACAGCGCCATCAGCACGCGTGGTAAACGCCATTCGGTGACCACCATCGTCATACTGCGCGGCGCATCGCCCATCAGCGCGGCGAATACCTGCGAGGTTTCCAGCGTGACGGCACCGCTGCGTAATCCCCAGATACCTGCAACCACACAGGCGGAAATCAGCAGCAAACAGGTGATGAGTAATCGGCGAGAGACGTAAATCATGCACCACCTCGCGTTTTACGTCGCACGAGGAAGATCAGCACCGGTGCACCAATAAACGCACTGACCACAGAAACGCGCAGTTCACCGGGCACAATCACCCGCCCGATGATATCGGCAAACAGCAGCAGGGCAGGGGTAGCAAGTAGCGTGACGGGCAGCGACCAGCGATGATCGGCACCCACCAGCCAACGCGCCATATGCGGCATCATCAGGCCAATAAAGGCAATCGGGCCAACTACCGCCGTCGCACTACCACAAAGCACGGTAATCGCCAGCAGACCAATCAACTGTGTGCGCGCCACGCGACTGCCCAGCGCCGTCGCGGTGTCACTGCCGAGGCTCAAACTGTTCAGCGCGCGGCTCAGTAATAGCGCGGTTGCTCCGGCGATCAGCACCGGGATCAGCACCACTTTTAAGGTATGTAGATTGCGAATATCCAGCGAACCGGCTTGCCAGAAACGCAGTTGATCGTAGACGTCAGGATTAAGCAGGGCGATGCCGCTGGTCAGCCCTTCCAGCACCGCCGCCAGCGCCACGCCCGCCAGGGTTAAACGCACCGGACTTAACTGCCCGCCGCCCTGGCTGCCGGTAAAGGCAACAATCAATGAGGCCACCAGCGCCCCGGCGAAGGCCATCGCCAGTTGTTCCTGTGCGGAAGAGTAACCAAACAGCGCCGCACCCAGCACAATGGCAAAGCTGGCTCCGGCGTTCACGCCAAGCAAGCCGGGGTCGGCAAGTGGGTTTCGGGTGAGGGTTTGCATTAACGCCCCGGCAAGGCCAAGCGCGCCGCCTGCCAGTAAACCGGCAAGGGTACGCGGCAGCCGCGCGTCGAGCACGATGGTGCAGTCGGCGCTCTGGCAGGTGCCGGAGAAGGCCTCCAGCACTACGGAAGCGGGGAGTGATTTTGCCCCAATGAGCAGACTTAATGCCGTCGCGATAATCAGTAATAACAGCAATCCGGGCACGGCAATGGCGCGTGTCACGGCAACAGAACCAGACATACGAACTTCCATGATAATGAAATTAATTATCGTTATCGATCTTATTTGGATATGTTAGCATGTGCAGCCTAAGAATAGGTATTTAAAATATTTGATGGCAAGGCATTGTAATGAATAAACAATCCTGGCTGCTTAACCTCAGCCTGTTGAAAACGCACCCGGCGTTTCGCGCAGTATTCCTCGCTCGTTTCATCTCTATTGTTTCTCTGGGTTTGCTCGGCGTCGCGGTGCCGGTGCAGATCCAGATGATGACACATTCCACCTGGCAGGTGGGGCTTTCGGTGACGCTGACCGGCGGCGCGATGTTTGTTGGCCTGATGGTCGGCGGTGTGCTGGCGGATCGCTATGAGCGCAAAAAAGTGATTTTGCTGGCGCGCGGCATCTGTGGCATTGGCTTCATTGGACTGTGCCTGAACGCGCTGCTGCCGGAGCCGTCATTGCTGGCAATCTATTTACTTGGTTTATGGGATGGTTTTTTCGCATCGCTTGGCGTTACGGCGCTATTGGCGGCGACACCTGCACTGGTAGGGCGTGAAAACTTAATGCAGGCCGGGGCGATCACCATGTTGACCGTGCGTCTGGGGTCGGTGATTTCGCCCATGATTGGCGGTTTACTGCTGGCGACTGGCGGTGTGGCCTGGAACTACGGACTGGCGGCGGCGGGCACGTTTATTACCTTGCTACCGTTGTTAAGCCTTCCGGCACTGCCACCGCCACCGCAGCCGCGTGAGCATCCGTTGAAATCATTACTGGCAGGATTTCGTTTTCTGCTCGCCAGCCCGCTGGTGGGAGGGATTGCGCTGCTGGGTGGTTTATTGACGATGGCGAGTGCGGTGCGGGTACTGTATCCGGCGCTGGCTGACAACTGGCAGATGTCAGCGGCACAGATTGGTTTTCTCTACGCGGCGATCCCGCTCGGCGCGGCTATTGGTGCGTTAACCAGCGGGAAGCTGGCACATAGTGCGCGACCAGGGTTATTGATGCTGCTCTCCACGCTGGGATCGTTCCTCGCCATTGGTCTGTTTGGCCTGATGCCGATGTGGATTTTAGGCGTGGTTTGTCTGGCGCTGTTCGGCTGGCTGAGCGCGGTTAGTTCGTTGCTGCAATATACAATGCTGCAAACGCAAACTCCGGAAGCGATGTTAGGGCGGATTAACGGTTTGTGGACGGCGCAGAACGTGACGGGCGATGCCATAGGCGCAGCGCTGCTGGGCGGTTTGGGAGCGATGATGACACCGGTTGCTTCCGCAAGCGCGAGCGGTTTTGGTTTGTTGATTATCGGCGTGTTGTTATTGCTGGTGCTGGTGGAGTTGCGACGTTTTCGCCAGACGCCGCCGTAGGTGACAGCGTCTGACGGTTAATGCTTAAAACAGCGCCTTAAGTCGTTCCAGCACTTGCATGGCGCTGTAGTAATCCAGACGGAACGTCTCGGTTCCCAACGCATAAACCTGCTTGTTTTGTACTGCAGGCAGGTGCGCGAGCAGCGGATTAGCATAAATAGCATCGGCATCTTTCTGATCACCGGCGAACAGGAATAGTGACTCGCCATTTAACCCTGCAGCCAGATTTTCCCCACCAAGCTGAATGATGTCATGGCGTTTACCCTGACTTTGGCTGGCATTTAACCCTGCGGGTAACTTCGCCAGCGTAAAGCCGAGTTGTTCCAGCATCTGCCCTTGTGCTGATTCCGGCGTCCAGAGATTGGCACTGTGTGCAGCGGCAGTATAGACAATGGCAGTGACCGGCTGCGGCGGTAATTTGATTTGCTCTTTCGCCGCCGCCAGTTGCTTATCAAACTGCGCAATCCGCTCTGCCGCTTGTTTCTCATGCCCGGTAATTTCGCCAAGTTGCGTTAACAGCGCCTGCCAGCTTTTGTCGTCGTAATTGATGATTAATGTCGGAGCGATGGTGGAAAGCTGATCGTACAGCGCCAGCGCCGAATCACCGCCGGTTGCGCTAATTAAAATCAGATCCGGCATTTGCGCGGCAACGGCTTCTGCACTCGGTTCGCCGATATAGAGCCGTTGCAGTTTGCGTTCTTTCGCCACCTTGCTCCACTGGCGTAAAAAGCCCTGGTCATCCGCGACGCGGTTATTTGGCGTGGTCGCGCCGCTGGCGATCACCGGAGCATCAATCGCCAGCAGTGAGCCGGTCAGGGTGACGCTGGTGGAAACAATACGCTGCGGCTGGCTTTCCAGGGTATGAATGCCACGGCTGTCAGTAATCTGACGCGGCCAGTCGGCGGCCTGAACTGCGGCTATTCCTGAAAGCAAAAGTCCTGTTAATAGAAGGGCATTGCGGTAGAGCGGGGCGAGTCTCACAAATCAGCTTCCTGTTATTAATGAAGTTAATGCTTCTCATTTTCATTGTAACCACAACCAAATGCAACCCCGAGTTGCAGATTGCGTTACCTCAAGAGTTGACATAGTGCGCGTTTGCTTTTAGGTTAGCGACCGAAAATATAAATGATAATCATTATTAAAGCCTTTATCATTTTGTGGAGGATGATATGGATACGTCACTGGCTGAGGAAGTACAGCAGACCATGGCAACACTTGCGCCCAATCGCTTTTTCTTTATGTCGCCGTACCGCAGTTTTACGACGTCAGGATGTTTCGCCCGCTTCGATGAACCGGCTGTGAACGGGGATTCGCCTGACAGTCCCTTCCAGCAAAAACTCGCCGCGCTGTTTGCCGATGCCAAAGCGCAGGGCATCAAAAATCCGGTGATGGTCGGGGCGATTCCCTTCGATCCACGTCAGCCTTCGTCGCTGTATATTCCCGAATCCTGGCAGTCGTTCTCCCGTCAGGAAAAACAAACTTCCGCACGCCGTTTCACCCGCAGCCAGTTGCTGAATGTGGTGGAACGCCAGGCAATTCCGGAACAAACCACGTTTGAACAGATGGTTGCCCGCGCCGCCGCACTTACCGCCACGCCGCAGGTCGACAAAGTGGTGTTGTCACGGTTGATTGATATCACCACTGACGCCGCCATTGATAGTGGCGTATTGCTGGAACGGTTGATTGCGCAAAACCCGGTTAGTTACAACTTCCATGTGCCGTTGGCAGATGGTGGCGTCCTGCTGGGGGCCAGCCCGGAACTGCTGCTACGTAAAGACGGCGAGCGTTTTAGCTCCATTCCGTTAGCCGGTTCCGCACGTCGTCAGCCGGATGAAGTGCTCGATCGCGAAGCGGGTAATCGTCTGCTGGCGTCAGAAAAAGATCGCCATGAACATGAACTGGTGACTCAGGCGATGAAAGAGGTACTGCGCGAACGCAGTAGTGAGTTACACGTTCCTTCCTCTCCACAATTGATTACCACGCCGACGCTGTGGCATCTCGCAACTCCCTTTGAAGGTAAAGCGAATTCGCAAGAAAACGCACTGACTCTGGCCTGTCTGCTGCATCCGACCCCCGCGCTGAGCGGTTTCCCGCATCAGGCCGCGACCCAGGTTATTGCTGAACTGGAGCCGTTCGACCGCGAACTGTTTGGCGGCATTGTGGGTTGGTGTGACAGCGAAGGTAACGGCGAATGGGTGGTGACCATCCGCTGCGCGAAGCTGCGGGAAAATCAGGTGCGTCTGTTTGCCGGAGCGGGGATTGTGCCTGCGTCGTCACCGTTGGGTGAGTGGCGCGAAACAGGCGTCAAACTTTCTACCATGTTGAACGTTTTTGGATTGCATTAAGGAGCGATGATGAGCATTCCATTTACCCGCTGGCCAGAAGAGTTTGCCCGTCGCTATCGGGAAAAAGGTTACTGGCAGGATTTGCCGCTGACCGACATTCTGACTCGCCACGCTGCGAGTGACAGCATCGCGGTTATCGACGGCGAGCGGCAGTTGAGTTATCGGGAGCTGAATCAGGCGGCGGATAACCTCGCGTGTAGTTTGCGCCGTCAGGGAATTAAACCTGGTGAAACCGCGCTGGTACAACTTGGTAACGTCGCTGAACTTTATATTACCTTTTTCGCGCTGCTGAAACTGGGCGTTGCGCCGGTGCTGGCGCTGTTCAGCCATCAGCGTAGTGAACTGAACGCCTATGCCAGCCAGATTGAACCGGCGTTACTGATTGCCGATCGCCAACATGCGCTGTTTAGCGGGGATGATTTCCTCAACACATTTGTTGCAGAGCATTCTTCTATTCGCGTGGTGCAACTGCACAACGACAGCGGTGAGCATAACTTGCAGGATGCGATTAACCATCCGGCAGACGGTTTTACTGCCACGCCGTCACCTGCTGATGAAGTGGCCTATTTCCAGCTTTCCGGCGGCACCACCGGCACACCGAAACTGATCCCGCGCACTCATAACGACTACTACTACAGCGTGCGTCGTAGCGTCGAGATTTGTCAGTTTACGCAACAGACGCGCTACCTGTGCGCGATCCCGGCGGCTCATAACTACGCCATGAGTTCGCCAGGATCGCTGGGCGTCTTTCTTGCCGGAGGAACGGTTGTTCTGGCGGCCGATCCCAGCGCCACGCTCTGTTTCCCATTGATTGAAAAACATCAGATTAACGTTACCGCGCTGGTGCCGCCGGCAGTCAGCCTGTGGTTGCAGGCGCTGACCGAAGGCGAAAGCCGGGCGCAGCTTGCCTCGCTGAAACTGTTACAGGTCGGCGGCGCACGTCTTTCAGCCACGCTTGCGGCCCGTATTCCCGCTGAGATTGGCTGCCAGTTGCAGCAGGTGTTTGGCATGGCGGAAGGGCTGGTGAACTACACCCGTCTTGATGATAGCGAGGAGAAAATTATCCATACCCAGGGTTACCCAATGTGTCCGGACGATGAAGTGTGGGTTGCTGATGCCGAAGGAAATCCACTGCCGCAAGGGGAAGTTGGACGCCTGATGACGCGCGGGCCGTACACCTTCCGCGGTTATTACAAAAGCCCGCAGCACAATGCCAGTGCCTTTGATGCCAACGGTTTTTACTGTTCCGGCGATCTGATCTCTATTGATCCAGAGGGTTACATCACCGTGCAGGGGCGCGAGAAAGATCAGATCAACCGTGGCGGCGAGAAGATCGCTGCCGAAGAGATCGAAAACCTGTTGCTGCGCCATCCGGCGGTGATCTACGCCGCACTGGTCAGTATGGAAGATGAGCTGATGGGCGAAAAAAGCTGTGCTTATCTGGTGGTAAAAGAGCCGCTGCGCGCGGTGCAGGTGCGTCGTTTCCTGCGTGAACAGGGTATTGCCGAATTTAAATTACCGGATCGCGTGGAGTGTGTGGATTCACTTCCGCTGACGGCGGTCGGGAAAGTCGATAAAAAACAATTACGTCAGTGGCTGGCGTCACGCGCATCAGCCTGAAGGAGAGAACACGATGGCTATTCCAAAATTACAGGCTTACGCACTGCCGGAGTCTCACGATATCCCTAAGAATAAAGTCGACTGGCCCTTTGAACCGCAACGTGCCGCGTTGTTAATCCATGATATGCAGGACTATTTTGTCAGCTTCTGGGGTGAGAACTGCCCGATGATGGAGCAGGTGATCGCGAATATTGCGGTACTGCGCGACTACTGCAAACAGCACAATATCCCGGTTTATTACACCGCCCAGCCGAAAGAGCAAAGCGATGAAGATAGGGCGCTGTTGAATGATATGTGGGGGCCGGGCCTGACCCGCTCGCCGGAACAGCAAAAGGTGGTGGATCGCCTGACGCCAGATGCCGACGACACGGTGCTGGTGAAGTGGCGCTACAGCGCGTTTCATCGTTCTCCGCTGGAGCAAATGCTCAAAGAGAGTGGACGTAACCAGCTGATTATTACAGGGGTATATGCCCACATTGGCTGTATGACCACCGCAACCGACGCATTTATGCGCGATATTAAACCGTTTATGGTGGCGGATGCGCTGGCCGATTTCAGCCGTGACGAGCATTTGATGTCGCTGAAATATGTGGCCGGACGTTCTGGCCGGGTGGTGATGACCGAAGAATTACTGCCAGCACCTATCCCCGCCAGCAAAGCGGCGCTGCGTGAGGTTATCCTGCCGTTGCTGGACGAGTCCGATGAACCGTTCGATGACGACAACCTGATCGACTACGGTCTGGATTCGGTGCGCATGATGGCGCTGGCGGCGCGCTGGCGCAAAGTGCATGGCGATATCGACTTTGTCATGCTGGCGAAAAACCCGACCATCGACGCCTGGTGGAAGCTACTCTCCCGCGAGGTGAAATAATGGATTTCAGCGGTAAAAATGTCTGGGTAACTGGCGCAGGTAAAGGTATCGGCTACGCCACGGCGCTGGCGTTTGTTGAAGCGGGAGCGAAAGTTACAGGTTTTGATCAAGCGTTCACTCAGGAGCAATATCCCTTTGCGACCGAAGTAATGGATGTTGCCGACGCTGCGCAGGTCGCGCAAGTGTGTCAGCGACTGTTAGCTGAAACGGAGCGACTGGACGCGCTGGTCAATGCGGCGGGAATTTTACGCATGGGCGCGACAGACCAACTGAGCAAAGAGGACTGGCAGCAGACTTTTGCGGTTAACGTCGGCGGTGCGTTTAACCTGTTTCAGCAAACCATGAACCAGTTTCGCCGTCAGCGGGGCGGGGCGATTGTCACTGTGGCGTCCGACGCCGCACACACGCCGCGTATTGGTATGAGTGCTTATGGCGCATCGAAAGCGGCGCTGAAAAGCCTGGCGTTGAGCGTCGGGCTGGAACTGGCGGGTAGCGGCGTGCGCTGTAATGTGGTTTCGCCTGGCTCCACCGACACCGATATGCAACGCACGCTGTGGGTGAGCGATGACGCCGAAGAACAGCGTATTCGCGGCTTTGGCGAGCAGTTTAAACTCGGCATTCCGCTGGGGAAAATCGCCCGTCCACAAGAGATCGCCAACACGATTTTGTTCCTCGCCTCTGACCTCGCCAGCCATATCACCCTACAGGATATTGTGGTCGATGGCGGCTCAACGCTGGGGGCATAAGCATGATCTGGAAACGCCATTTAACGCTCGACGAACTGAACGCCACCAGCGATAACACAATGGTGACGCATCTGGGAATTGTGTATACCCGTCTGGGCGATGATGTGCTGGAAGCCGAAATGCCGGTTGATACCCGTACTCATCAGCCGTTTGGCCTGCTGCATGGCGGCGCGTCGGCGGCGCTGGCTGAAACGCTGGGATCGATGGCCGGATTTATGATGACCCGTGACGGGCAGTGTGTGGTGGGCACGGAACTTAACGCCACCCATCATCGCCCGGTGTCTGAAGGCAAGGTACGCGGCGTCTGCCAGCCGCTGCATCTTGGGCGGCAAAATCAGAGCTGGGAAATCGTCGTTTTCGATGAACAGGGGCGGCGTTGCTGCACTTGTCGGCTGGGTACGGCAGTTTTGGGATGAACCCGACAGAATTAAATGAGATTGCAGGAAAACTCGGTTAACGGAGTGATCGAGTTAACATTGTTAAGTTAAATATTGGTTTCAACTCCGATTTACATGGTTGCCGTGTTGTTAAATTGTACAAAGATGTTATAGAAACAAAATGTAACATCTCTATGGACACGCACACGGATAACAACTATGAACAAATCAGGGAAATACCTCGTCTGGACAGTGCTCTCTGTAATGGGAGCATTTGCTCTGGGATACATTGCTTTAAATCGTGGGGAACAGATCAACGCGCTGTGGATTGTGGTGGCGTCGGTCTGTATCTATCTGATCGCTTACCGTTTTTATGGGCTGTATATCGCCAAAAATGTGCTGGCGGTTGACCCGACGCGTATGACGCCAGCGGTGCGCCATAACGACGGGCTGGACTATGTGCCGACGGACAAGAAAGTGCTGTTCGGTCACCATTTTGCGGCCATTGCCGGAGCAGGTCCGTTGGTTGGGCCGGTACTGGCGGCGCAAATGGGTTACCTGCCGGGGATGATCTGGCTACTCGCCGGGGTGGTTCTCGCCGGTGCAGTGCAGGATTTCATGGTGCTGTTTGTTTCTACGCGTCGTGACGGTCGCTCGCTGGGTGAGCTGGTCAAAGAAGAGATGGGGCCAACCGCCGGGGTGATAGCGCTGGTGGCCTGCTTTATGATCATGGTCATTATCCTTGCAGTACTGGCGATGATCGTGGTGAAAGCCCTGACTCATAGCCCGTGGGGAACGTATACCGTTGCGTTCACCATTCCGCTGGCGATTTTTATGGGAATCTACCTGCGCTATCTGCGTCCGGGGCGTATTGGTGAAGTGTCGGTCATCGGTCTGGTATTCCTGATTTTTGCCATTATCTCTGGCGGCTGGGTGGCAGAAAGTCCGACCTGGGCACCGTACTTTGACTTTACCGGCGTGCAGCTAACCTGGATGCTGGTGGGTTACGGTTTTGTGGCGGCGGTGCTGCCGGTGTGGTTGCTGCTGGCTCCGCGTGACTACCTCTCTACCTTCCTGAAAATCGGGACGATCGTCGGTCTGGCGGTAGGCATTTTGATTATGCGCCCGACGCTGACCATGCCTGCACTAACTAAATTTGTTGATGGTACTGGCCCGGTATGGACCGGTAACCTGTTCCCGTTCCTGTTTATCACCATCGCCTGTGGCGCGGTGTCTGGCTTCCATGCGCTGATCTCTTCCGGCACCACGCCGAAGATGCTGGCGAACGAAGGGCAGGCGTGCTTTATCGGCTACGGTGGAATGTTAATGGAATCCTTCGTGGCGATTATGGCACTGGTTTCCGCCTGTATCATCGATCCGGGCGTGTACTTCGCCATGAACAGCCCGATGGCGGTGCTGGCTCCGGCAGGGACGGCTGATGTGGTCGCTTCTGCCGCGCAAGTGGTGAGTAGCTGGGGCTTTGCGATTACTCCGGATACGCTCAACCAGATTGCCAGCGAAGTGGGGGAACAGTCGATCATTTCCCGTGCGGGCGGTGCGCCGACGTTGGCGGTGGGGATGGCTTACATCCTGCACGGTGCGCTGGGTGGTATGATGGATGTGGCGTTCTGGTATCACTTCGCCATTCTGTTTGAAGCTCTGTTTATTCTGACGGCGGTGGATGCAGGTACGCGTGCTGCGCGCTTTATGTTGCAGGATCTGCTGGGCGTGGTTTCTCCGGGCCTGAAACGGACCGATTCACTGCCTGCTAACCTGCTGGCAACGGCGCTGTGCGTGCTGGCGTGGGGCTACTTCCTGCATCAGGGTGTGGTCGATCCGCTGGGCGGTATTAACACTCTGTGGCCGCTGTTTGGTATTGCCAACCAGATGCTGGCAGGGATGGCGCTGATGCTCTGTGCCGTGGTGCTGTTCAAGATGAAACGTCAACGTTACGCCTGGGTGGCGCTGGTACCAACGGCCTGGCTGCTGATTTGTACCCTGACCGCTGGCTGGCAGAAAGCGTTTAGCCCGGATGCGAAAGTCGGCTTCCTGGCCATTGCTAACAAGTTCCAGGCAATGATCGACAGCGGCAATATTCCGTCGCAGTATACTGAGTCACAGCTGGCGCAACTGGTGTTCAACAACCGTCTGGATGCCGGGTTAACCATCTTCTTTATGGTGGTCGTGGTGGTTCTGGCACTGTTCTCGATTAAGACGGCACTTGCGGCATTGAAAGATCCGAAGCCAACGGCGAAAGAAACGCCGTATGAGCCGATGCCGGAAAATGTTGAGGAGATCGTAGCGCAGGCGAAAGGCGCGCACTAAAGTCAGAGTGAGGGGGGATGTTGGCGAATGTTGGCATAGTGCCGAGGGTTCCCCCTCACCCTAACCCTCTCCCCGATGGGGCGAGGGGACTGACCGAGCGCGTTGATAGCATTTGTAGGCCGGATAAAGCGTTCACGCCGCATCCGGCACTCTTTCAGCAACATGGTTAGCGGAGGCCAAGATGTTTGATTCACTGGCAAAAGCCGGAAAATATTTAGGTCAGGCGGCGAAGCTGATGATTGGTATGCCTGATTACGACAACTATGTCGAACATATGCGGGTTAACCATCCCGATCAAACGCCGATGACCTACGAAGAGTTTTTCCGTGAGCGGCAGGACGCGCGCTACGGTGGAAAAGGCGGCGCGCGCTGCTGCTAAATTTGCACGTCAGGCTTTAAACGATTCCACTTTTTCGAACGCTGCACGCAACGTATCTGGTGTCAGCGTGACCGGCAGGTAATGAATGGATTCCACCGGACGTAAGGTGTGGGCAATCACTTTGTCGATCTCCGCCTGATTATTGATATCCACTTCCAGCTCCGCCAGCGTAGTCGGCAGATGAAAACGCTGATACGCTCCAGTTAATTGCGCCAGAACATCATCCTGACCCAGCAAGGCGCTTTGCACCAGAATTCCGTAGGCGACTTTGGTGCCGTGAAGAAACTTCTCGGTTTGCGGCAGCACGGTCAGACCGTTATGCACGGCATGAGCCGCCGCTACACGCGTAAAACGATCGCCCAGACCACCGACCATCCCACCACCAGCAATAATAGCATCCACCACATCGCAAAATGATTGCGTTAACTGTTGATTTTGCTGATCGCTCAGCGCCTGTTCGCTACTGTTTAACAAGACGTCGCGAATGGCCTGCGCATTATTGATTCCCAGCCGCACGGTTAGCGGCAACGTTTCTGGTTGCGGAGCCAGCACCACCGCTTCATACCATTTCGCCAGCGTATCACCGATCCCCGCCAGCAGATATTGTTGCGGCGCATTGAGGATAATCTCCGGTTCCACCAGCACCATAAAATTGGCGTCGTCGAAAATCTCATAATGCAGCGCCTGTCCGGCATCGTTATACCAGACGGAGAGCGGTGTCCAGGCGGCGCAGGTGGCGGCGATCGTCGGAGCGGCAACAAATGGCAGATCGAGACGGCGGGCGAGGGCTTTCGCGGTGTCGAGCAGTGCGCCGCCGCCGACGCCAATCACCACGCTGCGATCGTCACCGGACTCAGCCGCCAGTTGCTGTACATCGCTTTCGCTGCAATGACCACGAAACAAAATATGCTTTGCCCCTGGAAGTCCAAACGCTGGCGGAAGTTTGGTTTGCGCCGCAGCAATGGCGCGTTTGCCGTAGATCCACACCGCGCGAGAAAGTTGTTCATCAGTGAAAAAATCGTGCAGGTGATTGAAACTTCCTGGATGTGAAAAGTAGTTAGCCGGGCCGACGACCACGCGGATAGGATTGTGAGGCATGTTGTGTTGTCCTTATTGTTTTATTTAGACATCTAAACGTCTTGATTGCCAAATACTAGCATCGTGTTATAGTGCCTTCAACTCGCAACTTCGTCAGGTACAATAAAAATGACAAATAACCCTCTGATTCCACAAAGCAAACTTCCACAACTTGGCACCACTATTTTCACCCAGATGAGCGCGCTGGCGCAGCAACACCAGGCGATTAACCTGTCGCAAGGCTTTCCTGATTTTGATGGTCCGCGCTATTTACAGGAGCGGCTGGCGTACCACGTTGCCCAGGGGGCAAACCAATACGCGCCCATGACCGGCGTGCAGGCCTTGCGCGAGGCGATTGCTCAGAAAACGGAACGTTTGTATGGCTATCAACCAGATGCCGATAGCGATATCACCGTAACGGCAGGGGCGACGGAAGCGTTATACGCGGCGATTACCGCACTGGTGCGCAATGGCGATGAAGTGATTTGTTTTGATCCCAGCTATGACAGTTACGCCCCCGCCATCGCGCTTTCTGGGGGAATAGTGAAGCGTATGGCACTGCAACCACCGCATTTTCGCGTTGACTGGCAGGAATTTGCCGCATTGTTAAGCGAGCGCACCAGACTGGTGATCCTCAACACACCACATAACCCTAGCGCTACTGTCTGGCAGCAGGCTGATTTCGCCGCTTTGTGGCAGGCGATCGCCGGGCACGAGATTTTTGTCATTAGCGATGAAGTCTACGAGCACATCAACTTTTCACAACAGGGCCATGCCAGTGTGCTGGCGCATCCGCAGCTGCGTGAGCGGGCAGTGGCGGTGTCATCGTTTGGCAAGACCTATCATATGACCGGCTGGAAAGTGGGTTATTGCATAGCGCCAGCGCCCATCAGTGCCGAAATTCGCAAGGTACATCAGTATCTGACCTTTTCGGTAAATACCCCGGCACAGCTGGCAATTGCGGATATGCTACGTGCAGAACCTGAGCATTATCTTGCGTTACCGGACTTTTATCGCCAGAAGCGCGATATTCTGGTGAACGCCTTAAGTGAGAGTCGGCTGGAGATTTTACCGTGCGAAGGCACATACTTTTTGCTGGTGGATTACAGCGCCGTATCTACCCTGGATGATGTTGAGTTTTGCCAGTGGCTGACGCAGGAGCACGGCGTAGCGGCGATTCCGCTATCGGTGTTTTGCGCCGATCCCTTCCCACATAAACTGATTCGTCTCTGTTTTGCCAAGAAGGAATCGACGTTGCTGGCAGCAGCTGAACGCCTGCGCCAGCTTTAGCTATTTAACCGTCCAGGCGCGGGAATATTGACGGTCGGCAAACAACTCTTGCAGGCCGTTAATTTGCTTCAGGCGCAGCACTTCGTCGCTGTCCATTCCCAGCTCTTTGCCAATTTTATTATCGTCCCATCCCAACTGGCTAAGTTCACGGACGATTTCCGACATGGCGGTGATTTGATGGCGTCCACGAGCGCGATTATGACGAATAGTCGCGGCGATGCGTTGATTACGCGTACCTTCCAGACAGGTCACCGGCAAATAACCTTTTAAGCGTAATTGTAATGATGATGAGCCTTTACCAATTTCATGGCGGTGAAAACCATCCACGATTTCCAGAGCATTTTTATCCGTATGCGTGACCACAATGGGTTGGGTAAAACCATCTATTTCAATGGATTTTTGCAGCAGTTTCTTCTCTGGCGGTGCCACATTATTGGGATTGTAATCATTTGGCACGAGCTGGCTATTTTTCACCCACAGAACGCAATCCACTGGCTCTTCACGAAAGGGGCTAACCTGATGGATCGCCATGCGGATTTCATTAATCGCTTTGATGCGATCATCTTCCGGCAGGTAATGACTCCAACTTATTGATAGTGTTTTATGTTCAGATAATGCCCGATGACTTTGTCATGCAGCTCCACCGAT
>NZ_JAYQWM010000032.1:0-46980 GCF_036662595.1 Escherichia sp. Lx600-2
ATCGGCTCAAACATGAAGAAATGAAATGACTGAGTCAGCCGAGAAGAATTTCCCCGCTTATTCGCACCTTCCCTAAAAGACTGGCGGCGCTATGGCGATATTATGCTGGCGTCACTGGTGGCGAACGTGCTGGCGCTGGCAGCGATGATTTTCTCGATGCAGGTTTACGACCGGGTGGTTCCGGCGCAATCGTACCCGACGCTATGGGTGCTGTTCGCCGGGGTGATGATGGCGATCCTGTTTGAGTTCTGTATGCGCATGGTGCGCACGCATCTTTCTGATGTGATCGGCAAGCGGGCGGATCTGCGTATTTCGGATCGCGTTTTTGGTCACGCATTACGGCTGAAAAACAACGTGCGATCGAAATCCACCGGCTCGTTTATCTCGCAGATCCGCGAACTGGAATCGGTGCGGGAGCTGATTACTTCCACCACTATCGGCGCGGTGGCGGATCTGCCGTTCTTCCTGCTGTTTGTTTTTATTCTGTGGATGATCGGCGGCTGGCTGGTGCTGGTGGTTTTGCTGGCGCTGCCGTTGCTGGTGATCCCCGGCCTGCTGGTGCAACGCCCGCTGGCGCGGCTGGCGAACGAAGGAATGCGCGAGTCAGCGGTACGCAACGCTACGCTGGTGGAAGCCGTGCAGTCGATTGAAGATATTAAACTGCTGCGCGCCGAACAGCGTTTCCAGAATCAGTGGAATCACACCAACGATGTGGCCTCGTCCATCAGCATGAAGCAACGTTTTCTCACCGGGCTACTGCTCACCTGGACCCAGGAAGTGCAATCCATCGTCTACGTCGTGGTGCTGTTGGTGGGCTGCTTTATGGTGATGAACGGCGACATGACCACCGGCGCACTGGTCGGGACGACGATCCTGGCTTCGCGCACCATCGCGCCGCTGTCGCAGATATCCGGCGTGCTCTCGCGCTGGCAGCAGGCGAAAGTAGCACGTAACGGCCTTGATGAACTGATGAAGCGTCCCGTGGATCAGCCGGAACACGGCAAACTGGTGCATAAAGCGGTGCTGCACGGTAATTATCAGTTCAGCAACGCGGTGTTTTATTACGACGAAGAAGAGAAGATTGCCGATGTAGCGATTGGCAAACTCAACATTCAGGCTGGTGAGAAAATCGCCATTCTCGGGCGCAACGGCGCGGGTAAATCGACGCTACTGCAAATGCTCGCCGGAATGCGTATCGCCCAGCAGGGGCAGGTGTTGCTGGATAACATCAGTATCGGGCAGCTTGATCCGGCGGATCTGCGGCGCGACATGGGGCTACTCAGCCAGACCGGGCGACTGTTCTTTGGTTCGCTGCGGGAAAACCTCACCATGGGGATGCCGGAAGCCAGCGATGAAGATATCGAACGCGCGTTAACCCTCAGCGGAGCGCTGCCCTTTGTGCAGAAGCAGAAAAACGGTCTCAACTACATGATTCAGGAAGGAGGATTTGGCCTCTCTGGTGGCCAGCGGCAAACGCTGCTGCTGGCGCGGCTACTCATCTCTCAACCCAATATCGTGCTGCTCGACGAACCCAGCGCCTCGCTGGACGAAATGGCGGAAGCGTATTTAATCGAACAACTGAAACAGTGGATTGGGCATCGCACGCTGGTCATCGCCACTCACCGCACGGCGATGCTGCAACTGGTGGACCGCATTATCGTGATGGATCAGGGGCGGATTGTAATGGACGGCGCGAAAGAGGCCATTTTGCGTGAACAGGGCGAACCCACGGCGCGACGGGTGGTGTTGCAGGAAAAGAATAAGGGGTCTGCCGCATGAACGGACAACTGCAATATAACCGTGGCCTGACTGAACCCCGCCTGCCGCGTTCGGCGTTGGCGGTACGCGTTACTGCTGTGATGCTGTTTTGTTTTCTTGGCTGGGCGTGGTACTTCCAGCTTGATGAAGTCACCACCGGCAGCGGCACGGTAGAACCTTCCGGGCGCGAACAGGTGGTGCAGTCGCTGGAAGGCGGAATTCTGTATCATCTGAACGTGAAAGTTGGCGATATAGTTGAACAGGGCCAGCCGCTGGCGCAGCTTAACCGCACTAAAACGGAATCCGACGTCCAGGAAGCGATGTCGCGGCTGTACGCTGCGCTGGCAACCTCGGCGCGGCTGCGGGCGGAAGTGAGCAATAAACCGCTGGTCTTCCCTGACGAACTGAATAAATTCCCCGAACTTATCGAGTCGGAAACGGCGTTGTACAACACTCGCCGCGACGGGTTGAACAAAGCCACCACCGGGCTGACGCAGGGGAGCAGTCTGGTCAATCGCGAACTGGCGATGACCCAGTCGCTGGTAAAACAGGGGGCAGCGAGCAGCGTCGAAGTACTGCGCCTGCAACGCCAGGTCAATGAACTGGAAAACAAACTTAGCGACGTGCGCACGCAATACTACGTACAGGCGCGGGAAGAGTTAGCGAAAGCCAATGCGGAAGTGGAAACCCAGCGTTCGGTGATCCGTGGGCGTGAAGACTCCCTCACCAGGCTCAACTTTACTGCGCCAGTTCGTGGCATTGTTCAGGATATTGACGTCACCACAGTTGGCGGCGTCATTGCCCCCGGTGGTAAACTGATGACCATCGTGCCGCTGGATGAGCAACTGCTGATTGAGGCAAAAATCTCCCCGCGCGATGTGGCGTTTATCCATCCGGGGCAAAAATCGCTGGTGAAAATAACTGCCTACGATTACTCCATCTACGGCGGCCTGCCGGGAGAAGTAGGGGTGATATCACCAGACACCGTGCAGGATGAAGTGCGGCGCGATGTTTATTACTATCGGGTGTACATTCGCACTTTCAGCAACCATCTGGAAAACAAAAGCAAACAGCAGTTTCCGATATTCCCCGGTATGGTGGCGACGGTCGATATCCGCACCGGCAAAAAAAGCGTGCTGGATTATCTGTTGAAACCCTTTAACAAAGCACAGGAGGCGTTGCGCGAACGATGAACATTAGCGATGTAGCAAAAATTACCGGCCTGACCAGCAAAGCCATTCGCTTCTATGAAGAGAAGGGGCTGGTGACGCCGCCGATGCGCAGCGAAAATGGTTATCGAACCTACACGCAGCAGCATCTCAACGAATTGACCTTACTGCGCCAGGCGCGCCAGGTGGGCTTTAACCTGGAAGAGAGCGGCGAGCTGGTGAATCTGTTTAACGACCCGCAGCGTCACAGTGCCGACGTCAAACGTCGTACGCTGGAGAAGGTGGCGGAGATCGAACGGCATATCGAAGAACTGCAATCTATGCGCAACCAGCTACTGGCGCTGGCGAATGCCTGCCCCGGTGATGACAGCGCCGACTGTCCGATTATCGAAAATCTCTCCGGCTGCTGTCATCATCGGGCGGGGTGAAAATCAGTTAATTCCCGTTTGCACCGAAAGAATATGCTGCAAACTTTCTACCATAATGCGCCCCGACTGAAATAAGCCTTCCTGGATTTCATTGTTAACATTCACAGCGTGAACCAGGGAGGCTAATAATACTACTTGCAAGAAGGCAAAAATAAACGCACCGATAATCATAATATGCGTCAGGGGTATTTTCCTTTGTTCCTTCATTTTAAATAACCCACAAACTGGCCTTCTTTCATTAAGGCGACTTTTCCTGTGTGATGATAAACAATGACGTTATACAGACCTGACTGATAAACAGTGGCATCTTTATTGTCTTCATCAATTGCACATAATGAATCATTGAGATAAGCAAAGTTTTTACTGCTCATTCTAAAGGTCATGCCAAATCCTTTATAAATGGCTTTCTTTGCCGCCTGGGCGTGTTGTGCGGCTTCTGCATTTTTAAATGCCTGTGCCTCGGATGCACTTAAAATAGCCGCCTGACGCTGCTGTTCTGCGAGATAACAGGTGTCATGGCTGACGCCCTGCGCCTGGCAATCTGCGATGCGGGAAGCGGGTGAGCTACAGCCAGCCAGTAATATAACCGCCAGCAGGGAAAACGATTTAATGGAGCTATTCATCATTGTTAACCTTAAATAATGTACAAATTAATGAAGAGGTGAAAACCGGCAAGCTTCCTTGCTCTTATTTATATTGAGGATTGAAATATTAGAACGAATATCCCACGCCGACACCCGCGCCGAAATCAGATTGTGTATCCGCAGAGACACCGGCTTTAATCACGGTATGCGTTCCGGCATTAAAAGATGTTCCTACAGACACCGCAGATTCACCGTTGAAGGTTCCCGCTCCCGCTGACACCATCATCAAGTCACCGGTTTTCACCTGGGGTTGTGAGGCGATAGCGATGGCAGATGCAGTTCCCGCATTGGCTTCTTTACGATTATCCTCAACTTCGTTTTTCAGCGAACTGAAATGGTTATTGAGCGTGTTAATTTGCTGGCTGTTATCTGCAACCCGTTTTTGGGTGTTGGTTAACTGTTGGTGCGTTTGGGTTACGTCTTGTGACAGGCTGTCAATTTGTTCATGTGCCTGGGCAGACTCCTGCGCCAGACTTTGCATTTGTTTATCGTATTGAGTCCTTTCATTTTGCTGTTGTGCTGCCACATCGGTTGTCAGCGCATTCATTTTCTGCCCTTGTTCAGTGGTGGTGCGCTGATAAGCCTCATTTTGAGCCGCCAGTCTGGCATTAATCATCTCCTGATAATGCGCGGTATTTTGCGTATCTCCAGTCGCGGCGAGCGTTTTTTGTGTGGCTACGATCTGCGCCTGTTGCTCTGTAATTTGCGTTTGCTGGGCGTCAGTTACCGCAGACTGTCGGGCGTTGATCATGCTCTGATAACGGGCAGTTGTCTGTACATCACCTGTAGCGGCAACGGTTTTTTGTCCTGCGTCAGGATCTGTCTGGACAGTGGGAGTCTGAGTGGTATCAGGTGTTTCAGAAGGGATGTAGTGATGTTCAGTCAAATAGGTATACGCAGCGGGGCTGTTGTCTGTGCGTTCTAAAAAGCGGGTAATCTTCTGCTCAATCTCCGATTGCGACATGCCAGAGTTAATGGCTGAAAGCTCTGTTGCCGCCGCTTCAATGGTATCACCAGCTAAAACAACAGGGCTAGATGTTGCTGAAATTATGAGTGCCAGTAAAGCTACGTTTACAGTTTTCATTCATTTTCTCTTGTTCAAAATAAGTCGTATTAATGTTTCTATAAGAAACAAATAATATTGTTTTAAGAAATAAACTGCGTTGCAATTTGATCGAAATCTACGCCGCCATTTATGTGATGTAAAGCGCATTTTTGTTTGGTGTAAGCGTAAATACCACCAATAAGAAACAAAAATTGTTTCTTTTATAAATAAAAAAGGAAAACATTTCGTGCTCTTTCAATGTAAAAAAGAGTAAAGACTAGTTTTGATAAGCGAAATAAATTCTGTTTCTGGACTAAACGTGAAGCGGTTCCTGATGTGTGCTAAAATGCGTTTCTTTGATAAATCTCAATTTTTAAGAGGTTTACGCCAGGCAGGAAAATTTAAATGAATGAATTTGAGAAGATTTTTAATGAAATGAATCTGGACCGGGCATTGCTACCGATCCTTTTTCGTTCGAACCGGTCGACAGTGTGGAAGTATTTAAGCGGCGATAGTACGGCTCCTGCCTCTGCCATGTCGCTGATTATGCTGTTGCAGTTGATACAGAAACGAAACCCCGATCTGTTAGCCGAATGGTTAACGCTTTCTGATTTCACCATTCCGCCAGAAGTTTACCTGGACCAGCCTGATTACTGGAAAGGGTGGGTGTATACCCAACACAAGGTCAATAAAAACGTCCTGGAATATCTAAAAAAACACTATCCGGATGAAGACCAAAAAAGTATGGGTAAAGGCAGGGAAGAGTAATTTTGCCTCTACTCGGCTATATGCCGGATGCGGCGCAAGCGCCTTATCTGGCCTACGATTCGGGCATATTTTGTAGGCATGATAAGACGCGTCAGCGTCGCATCAGGCGATGACCGCACGGATGATCAGCGTTATCCCTTCTATCGCAATGACTTCAACATGCGTACCTGCGCCGAGATCCTCGCTGGCGCTGACAGGCCATGAACTGTCACCGACGCGCATATGACCGCGCCCGTTGACCAGCGGAGATTCCAGCACAAAACGTCGGCCAATCAGCTGCTGCCCGCGCTGGTTTAAATGACTGTCGCTGTGCTTTTGTTCGCGCACCCGCCGCGACAACCATTTCCACCACAGCCAGGCGGCGAGCAGCGTCAGGACGGCAAACATCACCCCTTGCCACTCCCAACCCAGCGGCACCAGCCAGACCACCAGGCCGGTAATCACCGCTGCCACGCCACTCCACAACAAATAACCATTTCCGCCCAGCATCTCGGCTGCTAGCAGCAACCCGCCGAGACTGAGCCAGAAAATATGTGGATGAACGACCATTAACTCCATCATTGCTGAGTCCGTTTGTTGGCGCTGTCTTTCACCAGCTCGGCAATCCCGGCAATCGACCCCATCAGGTTGCTGGCCTCTAATGGCATCATCACTACTTTGCTGTTACTGGAGGAACCGATCTGCTGTAACGCTTCGGTGTATTTCTGCGCTACGAAGTAATTCACCGCCTGAATATCGCCGGAGGCAATGGCTTCAGACACCATTTTGGTGGCGCGGGCTTCTGCTTCAGCGGAACGTTCACGCGCTTCAGCCTGTAAAAACGCCGACTGACGTTCGCCTTCCGCTTTCAGGATCTGCGACTGTTTTTCACCTTCGGCTTTGAGGATTTCCGCCTGACGGATCCCTTCCGCTTCAAGAATGTAAGCGCGTTTGGTACGTTCCGCTTTCATCTGCGCGTTCATTGAAGAGATAAGCTCTGCCGGTGGGCGCACGTCGCGAATTTCAATACGGGTGACTTTAATCCCCCACGGGTTGGTGGCTTCATCGACAATACGCAGCAGGCGTGAGTTGATGCTGTCGCGCTGAGAGAGCATTTCGTCAAGTTCCATTGAACCCAACACGGTACGGATGTTAGTCATGGTCAGGTTGATGATCGCCAGCTCCAGATTGCTGACTTCATAGGCAGCGCGTGGCGCGTCAATCACCTGAATAAAACAGACTGCGTCGATGGTAACGTTGGCGTTATCTTTCGAGATAACTTCCTGGGAAGGGATATCGAGCACTTGCTCCATCATATTGATCTTGCGACCAATGCGATCCATAAACGGCACCACCAGACTGAGCCCCGGCTGTAACGTTTTGGTATAGCGACCAAAACGTTCTACCGTCCATTGATAGCCCTGCGGCACGATTTTGACGCCCGCGCCGACAATGACCAGCGCGACAAAAATGAGAATCGGGATAAAGATAAGCATCGGAAAAACCTCCTGTTGTACCGTCCATAATCAGCAAAATTGCTGCTTGATTAAACAAATTATACCTGATTACTGAAAGAGAGTTCCCCCTTATTCCTGCGAAGGATAAACTGTTTTTAGTAAAAATCAGAAAAAGGGAACAGCGATGCAGGAAAATAGTCCTTTGCTTCAGCTACAAAACGTAGGATATCTGGCGGGTGATGCGAAGATTCTTAATAACATCAATTTTTCGCTGCGTGCTGGCGAATTTAAGTTAATTACCGGTCCTTCTGGTTGTGGCAAAAGTACGCTGCTAAAAATAGTTGCTTCATTGATCAGCCCAACCAGCGGAACGTTACTGTTTGAAGGGGAGGATGTCAGCACACTAAAGCCAGAAATCTACCGCCAGCAAGTTTCTTACTGCGCCCAGACGCCGACGCTGTTTGGCGATACGGTATACGATAACCTGATTTTTCCCTGGCAGATCCGTAACCAGCAGCCTGACCCGGCCATTTTTCTCGATTTTCTCGAACGCTTCGCTTTGCCGGACAGCGTTTTGACGAAGAATATCGCCGAGCTATCTGGTGGTGAAAAACAACGCATCTCATTGATTCGTAACCTGCAATTTATGCCGAAGGTTTTATTGCTGGATGAAATAACCAGTGCGCTGGATGAAAGTAATAAACATAACGTCAATGAGATGATCCATCGTTATGTGCGCGAGCAAAATATTGCCGTGCTGTGGGTGACACACGATAAAGACGAAATTAATCATGCGGATAAAGTGATTACACTGCAACCGCATGCCGGAGAAATGCAGGAAGCACGCTATGAACACGCATAATATTACTAACGAATCATTAGCACTGTCATTAATGCTGGTGGTGGTGGCAATCTTAATTAGCCATAAAGAAAAACTGGCGCTGGAGAAAGATATTCTCTGGAGCGTCGGGCGAGCGATAATTCAGCTGATTATTGTCGGCTATGTGCTGAAGTATATTTTCAGCGTGGATGATGCCAGCCTGACATTATTGATGGTGTTATTTATCTGCTTTAATGCGGCGTGGAACGCGCAAAAACGCAGTAAATATATTGCTAAAGCTTTTATCTCATCGTTTATTGCCATTACGGTCGGGGCGGGAATTACCCTGGCGGTGCTGATTCTCTCAGGGTCGATTGAATTTATCCCGATGCAGGTGATCCCTATCGCCGGGATGATAGCCGGTAACGCCATGGTAGCGGTGGGGTTGTGTTACAACAATTTAGGGCAACGGGTGATTAGCGAACAGCAACAGATTCAGGAGAAACTGAGTCTTGGCGCGACGCCGAAGCAGGCTTCAGCGATATTGATTCGCGACAGTATTCGCGCGGCTTTAATTCCGACGGTCGATTCAGCAAAAACGGTTGGCTTAGTGAGTTTACCAGGAATGATGTCCGGGCTGATATTTGCCGGGATTGATCCGGTGAAGGCGATTAAATATCAGATTATGGTAACTTTTATGCTGCTCTCAACCGCCAGCTTGTCGACCATTATTGCCTGCTATTTAACCTATCGTAAGTTTTATAATTCGCGCCACCAGTTGGTGGTGACGCAATTGAAGAAGAAATGATGCGATGCCGGATGCGCAGCATCGCATCCGGCGTTGTGGTTCATGTGCCGATCAACGGAATATCAATACAACAATGCATACAGCTGGCGGCGATACTTCGACGCCAGTGCATCACCCGTACCCAGCGCAGCGAGGATCTCCTGGAACGTTTTACGCGTCTGACCGTCTGCGGCGGTGAGATCTTTACGCAGATGCCCGAACAGCAACTCCAGCGCCTCTTCATTGCGCCCAACCTGATGCAGTTGCAGCGCCAGTTGCGTCGCCAGTGCGGCATCTTCTGGATTCTCCGCCACCTGCTGTTGCAACTGTTGAATTTCCGGCGTATCAGCCGCCTGCTTCAGCAGTTCGATTTGCGCCACCAGCCCCTGGTAGCGGGTGTCCTGATCCTGTAACGGAATGGTTTTCAGCACCGCTTCTGCATCTTCAGAACGGTTCAGCGCAATCAGCGTTTCTGCCAACAGCAGGCCGATCTCCCCGTTCTGATTCGACAACTGCCAGGCGTCTTTCAGCAATGGCAGGGCATCGGTGTAATTGCCTTCCTGCATCAGTTGCATCGCCTGCTGCGCTTTCAGCTCTTCTTCGCGCGGCAGCACTTTATCCAGCAGGGCGCGGATCGCCTCTTCCGGTTGCGGCCCCTGGAAGCCGTCTACCGGTTGCCCGTTCTGGAACAGATATACGGTCGGAATCGCGCGCAGACCAAACTGGGCGGCAATCATCTGCTCCGCGTCGCAGTCCAGCTTCGCCAGAATAAATTGCCCGTTGTACTGCGCCGCAAGGCTTTCCAGAATTGGGGTTAACTGCAAACAGTGCTGGCTACGTTCAGACCAAAAATAGAACAGCACCGGAGTGGTCATCGACTGTTCAAGAACCTGTTGCAGGTTAGATTCGTTAATGTTGACAATATTTTCTACGGACATGGAGTCGCTCTCTGTTGTCGATATTTTCTTTGACATGGGGGCTTAAGCGCGCGCTTCAACTCACCCCTGCAATATTTTGTCCATCACGCGCCCCGGCAGCAGGCGCTTAAGTACCATTACCGCCCAGGTCACCAGCGTTACCGGATAGCGCATCTTCGGCTTCTCGCTAATAAAAGCATGGCGCACTTTGTCCACCACCGCTTCCGGCCCCAACGTAAAGCGAGCAGCGATGCCGGGATTTTCGACTGGTTTATCACTTTGCGTCTGGTTGACGTTGTCGGTGAAGCGAGTACGAATGGGACCGGGTTCGATCAGGCTGACTTTAATTCCGCTGTGGCGTAGCTCCATGCGCAGCGCGTCTGACCACGCCTCCAGCGCATATTTACTGGCCGCGTAAGCGCCACGACCCGGCGTGGAGATTAATCCCATCACCGATGAGGTCATCACAATACGCCCTTCACCGTGCGGTAACATCGCGGGTAACAGGCGCATGGTGAGCTGGTGTGCGCCGAAAAAGTTGGCGGAAAACTGCTGTTCCATCTGCGCACGGCTGATGGTGGAAAGGGGGCCATACATGCCGAATCCGGCATTGTTAAAGATCCCATACAGACAATTATCGGTCAGGGCGATCACCTCGTCGGCTGCGCGATCAACACTTTCTGGTGAATCCAGATCGATCAACACGCCGGTAAATCCCATGCTGTTCATGCGCTCAACATCATCCGGTTTCCGGCAACCTGCCAGCACATGAAAACCCTGGCGTTTTAATTCGAGCGCGCTTTCCAGGCCAATTCCACTGGAACATCCGGTAATTAAGACCGATTTTTGCATAACTTTACCTGTCAGGATCTCCGTTGCTTTATGAGTCATGATTTACTAAAGGCTGCAACTGCTTCGCCATCCAGTCGGCAATAAACGGCTGGGCGTCGCGGTTGGGATGAATACCGTCATCCTGCATCCATTGTGGCTTGAGGTAGACCTCTTCCATAAAAAAGGGCAGCAGCGGAACATCAAACTCTTTGGCGAGTTTGGGGTAAATGGCGCTAAAGGCTTCATTATAACGGCGACCATAGTTTGCAGGCAGACGTATTTGCATTAACAATGGTTCAGCGTTGGCGGCTTTGACATCCTGCAAAATCTGACGCAGCGTTTGCTCGGTTTGCTGTGGCTGAAAACCACGCAAACCGTCATTGCCGCCCAGTTCAACCAGCACCCAGCGCGGCTGATGCTGTTTCAGCAGAGCCGGAAGGCGCGCCAGCCCTTGTTGCGAGGTGTCGCCGCTGATGCTGGCATTAACTACCGACGTTTTACTCTGCCACTTATCATTCAACAAGGCAGGCCAGGCCGCGCTGGCAGACATTCGATACCCGGCGCTCAGGCTATCACCCAGAATCAATAACGTGTCCGCTGCGGCGGCACGGAAGGTTAACAGGACCAGGAACAGGAAGGGCAAATGCCAGCGGAAAACATTGTTGAAGTTCATCATCTTAAGAAGTCCGTCGGTCAGGGGGAGCATGAACTCTCCATCCTCACCGGAGTTGAGTTGGTTGTCAAACGTGGCGAGACCATCGCACTGGTGGGCGAGTCGGGATCGGGTAAGTCAACCTTGCTGGCGATCCTCGCCGGGCTGGATGACGGCAGCAGTGGCGAAGTGAGTCTGGTGGGACAACCGCTACATAATATGGACGAAGAAGCGCGGGCAAAGTTGCGCGCGAAGCACGTCGGCTTTGTTTTTCAGTCATTTATGTTAATTCCTACCCTTAACGCGCTGGAAAACGTCGAGCTTCCGGCGCTGCTGCGCGGTGAGAGTAGCGCGGAAAGTCGTAACGGAGCGAAAGCGTTGCTCGAACAGTTAGGTCTGGGTAAACGTCTGGATCATCTTCCGGCACAGCTTTCCGGCGGTGAACAGCAACGAGTGGCGCTGGCACGAGCCTTTAACGGTCGACCTGATGTGCTGTTTGCCGACGAACCCACCGGCAACCTTGACCGCCAGACCGGCGATAAAATTGCCGACCTGCTGTTTTCCCTCAACCGTGAGCATGGCACCACGTTGATAATGGTGACCCACGACCTGCAACTGGCGGCACGCTGCGACCGCTGCTTACGGCTGGTGAACGGGCAGTTGCAGGAGGAAGCATGATTGCACGTTGGTTCTGGCGCGAATGGCGCTCGCCGTCGCTATTAATTGTCTGGCTGGCGCTAAGCCTGGCGGTGGCCTGCGTGCTGGCGCTGGGCAATATCAGCGATCGCATGGAGAAGGGCTTAAGCCAGCAAAGCCGTGAGTTTATAGCGGGCGATCGGGCGCTGCGCAGTTCGCGCGAAGTGCCGCAAGCATGGCTGGAGGAAGCGCAAAAGCGCGGCCTGAAAGTCGGCAAGCAGCTGACTTTCGCCACCATGACATTTGCAGGCGACACACCGCAGCTGGCGAACGTTAAAGCGGTGGATGATATCTACCCGATGTATGGCGATCTGCAAACCAATCCCCCTGGCCTGAAACCGCAGGCGGGCAGCGTATTGCTGGCCCCACGCCTGATGGCACTGCTTAACCTGAAAACGGGCGACACCATTGACGTGGGCGATGCCACCTTGCGGATTGCCGGAGAAGTGATTCAGGAACCGGATTCCGGTTTTAACCCCTTCCAGATGGCTCCGCGTCTGATGATGAATCTGGCGGATGTCGATAAAACCGGAGCCGTGCAGCCGGGGAGTCGGGTCACCTGGCGCTATAAATTCGGCGGCAGCGAGAACCAGCTCGACAGCTATGAGAAATGGTTGTTACCTCAGCTTAAACCCGAACAACGCTGGTACGGTCTGGAACAGGACGAAGGCGCGCTGGGGCGATCGATGGAACGCTCGCAACAGTTCCTGCTGCTTTCGGCGCTTCTGACCTTGCTGCTGGCAGTGGCAGCAGTGGCGGTAGCGATGAATCATTACTGTCGCAGTCGCTACGATCTGGTGGCGATCCTCAAAACGCTGGGGGCAGGGCGAGCGCAACTGCGTAAGCTAATCGTCGGTCAGTGGTTGATGGTGCTGACGCTTTCAGCCGTTGCCGGTGGGGCGATAGGCCTGTTGTTCGAAAACGTGTTGATGGTGCTGCTCAAGCCCGTTCTGCCTGCTGCACTACCGCCAGCCAGCCTCTGTCCGTGGCTGTGGGCGCTCGGCACCATGACAGTCATCTCGCTGCTGGTGGGGCTACGACCGTACCGCTTGTTGTTGGCAACGCAGCCTTTACGCGTATTACGTAATGATGTGGTAGCGAACGTCTGGCCGCTGAAGTTTTATCTGCCGATTGTCAGTGTGGTGGTTGTGCTGCTGCTCGCCGGATTAATGGGTGGCAGTATGCTGCTCTGGGCGGTGCTGGCGGGCGCGGTAGTACTGGCTTTGCTGTGCGGTGTGCTGGGCTGGATGCTGCTGAATGTACTTCGCCGCATGACGCTGAAATCGCTGCCTCTGCGCCTGGCGGTTAGCCGCCTGTTACGTCAGCCGTGGTCAACGTTAAGCCAGCTTTCGGCATTTTCGCTCTCCTTTATGCTGCTGGCACTGCTACTGGTGCTGCGTGGCGATTTGCTCGACCGCTGGCAGCAGCAGCTACCGCCAGAAAGCCCGAACTACTTTTTAATCAACCTCGCCACAGAACAGGTAGCACCGCTAAAAGCGTTCCTCGCGGAACATCAGATAGTCCCGGAATCGTTTTATCCGATGGTGCGGGCACGGCTGACGGCGATTAACGATAAGCCGACAGAAGGTAATGAAGATGAGGCGCTTAACCGCGAACTCAATCTTACCTGGCAAAATACGCGGCCCGATCATAATCCGATTGTCGCCGGTAACTGGCCGCCAAAAGCCGATGAAGTGTCGATGGAAGAGGGGCTGGCGAAACGCTTAAACGTTGCCCTCGGCGATACTGTGACTTTTATGGGCGATACCCAGGAGTTCCGCGCTAAAGTGACCAGCCTGCGCAAAGTGGACTGGGAAAGTCTGCGGCCTAATTTCTATTTTATTTTCCCTGAAGGGGCATTAGACGGGCAACCGCAGAGCTGGCTTACCAGTTTCCGCTGGGAGAATGGCAACGGCATGTTGACGCAACTCAACCGCCAGTTCCCTACCATTAGCCTGTTAGACATTGGCGCGATTTTAAAACAGGTCGGTCAGGTGCTGGAGCAGGTAAGTCGGGCGCTGGAGGTGATGGTGGTGCTGGTCACCGCCTGCGGTATGTTGCTGTTGCTGGCACAGGTGCAGGTGGGAATGCGTCAGCGTCATCAGGAGCTGGTGGTGTGGCGCACACTCGGTGCGGGGAAAAAACTGCTGCGTACCACGTTGTGGTGTGAGTTCGCCATGCTTGGGTTTGTTTCCGGCCTGGTGGCCGCAATTGGTGCGGAAACGGCACTGGCAGTGTTGCAGGCGAAAGTGTTTGATTTTCCGTGGGAGCCAGACTGGCGATTGTGGATTGTTCTGCCGTGCAGCGGTGCGCTGCTGCTGTCGCTTTGCGGCGGCTGGCTGGGCGCACGACTGGTTAAGGGTAAGGCGCTGTTCAGGCAGTTTGCGGGGTGATGACAGGTGTTAGATTGCCTGATGCGCTACGCTTATCAGGCCTACGAATATCGTGCAATATATTGATTTTGCAAGATTTTGTAGGCCGGATAAGGCGTTTGCGCCGCATCCGGCAGTTGTGCGGCGGTGCCTGATGCGACGCTGGCGCGTCTTATCATGCCTACAAAACTGCACTCAACCGTAGGCCGGATAAGGCGTTTACGCCGCATCTGGCATGAACAGTGTGCATTTTGGCAATAAATATGAAACCAACTGTCATGTCGGTTTTTTTAAAGGCCGAAGGTGGTAAACCTTCGGCCTTAGCGACGTTTCCTCAGTTATTCAATAAACTGACGGATCAGTTCCAGCAGCGCGATTAGCGCCTTAAGAACGATGAGAACTTTATCGAGAAAAGTTTTCATCCGTTGCTCCCTTAAGGGAGAAAGACAATCACAGCTTACCCTTACGTTGCCTGTAACTATGATTTTCTTCATGTGCTAGATGAGGACTGCCTCTCTCCAAATTAGAGCACCAGAATCAGCACCACCTGTATCCTGACCAGGACTTAAAAGTACTTTTCCGCACTGCGGTAATCCCTTGAGGCAGTATCACTACTAGCGTCGGGATTGTATCGCCAACATAGCTGTTTGAATATGTAGGCATCCTGACTTATAATTCACTTGCTAGATGAGGACTGTTTCATTTCTGCCCGGAACCACCAAGTCTTGGGCGGAAAAAATAAAAAAAACGACTGTCATGTCGGTTTTTTTATATCTGTATTCTGGTGCAACCATTCTGTTCTCACGACAATCGCCGTTTCAGAATACCGCCCATCACTGCGCCTTAACCCATTCCGCCACTTCCGCCCACTCACCGCGAAAGACAACTTTTTCCGCTTTTTTCTCAAGCTGATAGCGATACATTGGGTCGTAATACTCTTCAAGTAACGGCACCAGCCAGGCCAGATGACCGTCGGTGCTGCCGGTGGTGAGTTGCGTTGTCAGCGCTGCATCCAGCCTTGCAGCCAGTTCGTTATATCGCTGTAGCCCCAGCCGACGCTTAATAGCCGAAAGTCCGTGATGCAGGTATTCGCAATACTCCTGCCAGCCCTGTTCGTCGCCGTACGCGTGGGTAAAATCATGATGCATACGCAAGAAATACTCTTCGTTCAGGCGCTCAAGACGGATCTCAAACGGATCTTCTACCACCGCAATCGCCGCCTGAGTCATTCGCTCGCGCAGGCATTCCGGCAGGTGATTCGAACCGATCATCCGGCTTTCGTCTTCCAGCACCCACAGGCGCAAATTCTGACGGGCGTCGGTTTTTAGCATTTCGGCAGCCAGCAGGTTTTCAAAACTCGCCTGGCTAAGTTGTGGTTGTAAGGTGCGACCAAACGCCGAACCGCGATGACGCGCCAACCCTTCCAGATCAACACCGTTCGGCTGTTGCTGCACCAACAGCGTTTTACCGCTGCCGGTACAACCGCCAATCAGCACTATCGGTTTTTGTGTCAGTTCAATGGTCGCCTGAATCGCGGTCTGGCGCAGTGCCTTATAACCGCCTTCCACCAGCGGATAATCAATCCCCGCTGCATGCAACCAGCTTTGCACAATATGTGAGCGCTGACCGCCACGGGCGCAGCAGAGAATACCTTGCGGATTTTGCAGGCACGCTGCCCGCCAGGCGTCCATGCGCTGCTGACGAATTTCACCCGCAACCAGTTTATGTCCCAGCGCCAGCGCTGCGTCTGAGCCTTGCTGTTTATAGCAGGTGCCAACGGCGGCGCGTTCATCGTTATTCATTAACGGCAGATTGATAGCGGCGGGCATTGCGCCTTGCTCAAACTCTATAGGGGCGCGAACATCAATAATGGGCGTATCAGCAATCAGCAGGGCACGATAGTCCTGTTCCGTGTGTCTCTCTTGCATAGTTAAAAGTGAACCTCAAATCAGCTTGCGCGCTATTTTACGCGCCAACGCGCAAGGAAACTTGATTTTTAACTGCGTGGGTTGCCGAAAATTTCTAAAAATCCGCTGATTTCCGGCCTGCGCTGGGTAAACAAGGTCACAATATCTTCTACCGCTTTGCCGCTGCCAAATTTGCGCCATGCCAGACTCAATGGCGAAGGAGGGCGCATCGTTGGGATTACCCGGCTGACCAGTTGTTGATTATCGATCATTGACTGGCAAAGCGATTTTGGCAAAAAACCAATGCCAACGCCCGCCAGATGGGCGGCGATTTTCGTTTCCATATCGGGAACAATAATCTCTTTTTGACCCGGCAATCGCCAGGCGACGCGTTTGGTTAAGGTGCGGGCGCTGTCTTCAATATTGACCGCCGGAAAGCGCCGCAACTGCGCTTCTGTTAGCGGCTCTTCAACGTTCGCCAGCGGATGATCCGCCGCCATGACAAATCGCCATTGCACCGATCCTAAGGGATCAAGACTAAAGGTATTTGCCAGCGCCTCAGTTCCCGTGACGCCGATAGCCAGCGAAAAACCTTCGTACAATAGCGAGTCCCAGACGCCCATATAGATTTGTCGGGAGATGTGAAACTGGGTAAAGGGGTAACGCTCATTCAGCCACGCCAGCAACTGGGCGACGGCCTGGGGGTTATAGAGCAGGTTGTTGATGACAATATTCACCTGGCGTTCCACGCCATCATTCACCTGTTGCAGCTCGCTGGGCATACTTTCCAGCCAGCTCAGCCAGTCTCTGGCCTGGGAAAGTAGATGCTCGCCAGCCGCTGTCAACGTTACGCTACGAGTCGTACGGAAAAACAGCGCTACTCCGGTATTCTCTTCCAGAAGTTTAATGCGATAACTGATCGTCGCCGTGGTTTTACATAATCGTTCTGCCGCTTTTGAAAAACTTCCTGTTTCAGCAACCGCAATGAAAGTTCGCAAGGTTTCTGGATCGAACATCTTCAGGTATCCCCTTTTAAATCCGCAAGTTGCGTGATTTTCTTATCCTCTGATTTATCAGTATTTTTACATGATAACCCTGTTCAATTTGTGGACTAAATCTAGTTTTGGAAAAATATTCCAACTTTTGTATTGATGTTGTTCTCTTAAGGTTTTAGATTGCCTGTTATTGAAACCAAGCTGACCGGTCGGCGGTGGTTGAACGGAATTATGTTACAAGGACAAAAAGATGAAACTTCAGGTATTACCGTTAAGTCAGGAAGCCTTTAGTGCTTATGGCGACGTAATCGAAACGCAGCAACGGGATTTTTTCCATATTAACAATGGCCTGGTGGAGCGTTACCACGATTTGGCGCTGGTTGAGATTCTTGAGCAAGACCGTACGCTTATCAGCATTAACCGCGCGCAACCGGCGAATCTGCCGCTGACCATTCACGAACTCGAACGTCATCCGCTGGGTACTCAGGCCTTTATCCCGATGAAAGGTGAGGTGTTTGTGGTGGTCGTGGCGTTAGGTGACGACAAACCAGACCTGTCAACCCTGCGGGCGTTTATTACCAACGGCGAACAGGGAGTGAATTACCATCGTAACGTCTGGCATCACCCACTTTTCGCCTGGCAGCGCGTCACCGATTTTCTGACCATCGATCGCGGCGGCAGTGACAACTGTGATGTTGAAAGTATTCCTGAACAGGAACTCTGTTTTGCGTGACGCCTGCAACCGACTTGCATAAGATAAACTAATTGTTCATTGTTTATGCTCACTTGTAGGTCGGAGTTAACGTAGGTATGACGGAAGTTAGACGGCGCGGCAGGCCAGGACAGGCGGAGCCTGTGGCACAGAAGGGCGCACAGGCATTAGAGCGGGGAATTGCGATTCTGCAATATCTGGAAAAAAGTGGGGGAAGTTCGTCGGTTAGCGATATTTCTCTCAATCTGGATTTGCCGCTCTCCACGACCTTTCGCTTGCTGAAGGTTTTACAGGCAGCGGATTTTGTCTATCAGGACAGTCAGTTAGGCTGGTGGCATATAGGATTAGGTGTCTTTAACGTCGGTGCAGCGTACATCCATAACCGCGATGTCCTCTCCGTCGCCGGGCCGTTTATGCGCCGCCTGATGTTACTTTCCGGCGAAACGGTCAATGTCGCGATCCGTAACGGCAATGAAGCGGTATTAATTGGTCAGTTAGAGTGTAAATCGATGGTCAGGATGTGCGCGCCACTGGGCAGTCGTCTGCCACTGCATGCTTCCGGTGCGGGCAAAGCGCTGCTTTATCCGCTGGCGGAAGAGGAGTTGATGAGCATCATTCTGCAAACCGGTTTGCAGCAGTTTACGCCAACTACGCTTGTGGATATGCCCACCCTGCTGAAGGACCTGGAACAAGCGCGTGAACTGGGCTATACCGTAGATAAAGAAGAGCATGTTGTAGGCCTGAATTGCATAGCTTCAGCAATTTATGACGATGTCGGTAGTGTTGTTGCCGCTATCTCCATCTCCGGGCCTTCATCAAGACTGACAGAAGATCGTTTTGTCAGTCAGGGTGAGCTGGTCAGAGACACCGCCCGCGATATCAGCACGGCGTTGGGACTGAAAGCACATCCATAATGTCTGTCGCATCCCGCTCTGCGGAGCGGGTTTTTTTGACAAAATTTGAAAGTTGGAAAATTTTTCCAATTAATAGAGGTAGGAATAAAATGGCAAAAATGAGAGCCGTTGACGCGGCAATGTATGTGCTGGAGAAAGAAGGTATCACCACCGCCTTCGGTGTTCCGGGAGCTGCAATCAATCCGTTCTACTCAGCGATGCGTAAGCACGGCGGTATTCGTCACATTCTGGCGCGTCATGTGGAAGGTGCTTCGCACATGGCGGAAGGTTATACCCGCGCAACGGCAGGGAATATCGGCGTATGTCTGGGGACTTCCGGTCCTGCGGGCACGGACATGATCACCGCGCTCTATTCTGCTTCTGCTGATTCCATTCCTATTCTGTGCATTACCGGCCAGGCTCCGCGCGCCCGTCTGCATAAAGAAGATTTTCAGGCCGTAGATATTGAAGCAATTGCTAAACCGGTCAGCAAAATGGCGGTTACAGTACGTGAAGCGGCGCTGGTGCCTCGCGTGCTGCAACAGGCATTTCACCTGATGCGTTCTGGTCGTCCGGGTCCGGTACTGGTGGATTTACCGTTCGACGTTCAGGTTGCGGAAATCGAGTTTGATCCTGACATGTACGAACCGCTGCCGGTCTACAAACCTGCTGCCAGCCGTATGCAGATCGAAAAAGCTGTAGAAATGTTAATCCAGGCCGAACGTCCGGTGATTGTTGCCGGGGGCGGGGTAATCAATGCTGACGCAGCTGCACTGTTACAACAGTTTGCTGAACTGACCAGCGTTCCGGTGATCCCAACGCTGATGGGCTGGGGCTGTATCCCGGACGATCATGAACTGATGGCCGGGATGGTCGGTCTGCAAACCGCGCATCGTTACGGTAACGCAACGTTGCTGGCGTCCGACATGGTGTTTGGTATCGGTAACCGTTTTGCTAACCGTCATACCGGTTCGGTAGAGAAATACACCGAAGGGCGCAAAATCGTTCATATCGATATTGAGCCGACGCAAATTGGTCGCGTGCTGTGTCCGGATCTCGGCATTGTCTCTGATGCTAAAGCGGCGCTGACACTGCTGGTTGAAGTGGCGCAGGAGATGCAAAAAGCGGGTCGTCTGCCGTGTCGTAAAGAATGGGTCGCCGACTGCCAGCAGCGCAAACGCACTTTGCTGCGCAAAACCCACTTCGACAACGTGCCGGTGAAACCGCAGCGCGTGTATGAAGAGATGAACAAAGCCTTTGGTCGCGATGTTTGTTATGTCACCACCATTGGCCTGTCACAAATCGCTGCGGCACAAATGCTGCATGTCTTTAAAGACCGCCACTGGATCAACTGTGGTCAGGCTGGTCCGTTAGGCTGGACGATTCCGGCGGCGCTGGGGGTTTGTGCCGCTGATCCGAAACGCAATGTGGTGGCGATTTCTGGCGACTTTGACTTCCAGTTCCTGATTGAAGAGTTAGCCGTTGGCGCGCAGTTCAACATTCCGTACATCCATGTGCTGGTGAATAACGCCTATCTCGGCCTGATTCGTCAGTCACAACGCGCCTTTGACATGGACTACTGCGTGCAACTCGCTTTCGAGAATATCAACTCCAGCGAAGTGAACGGTTACGGCGTCGACCACGTAAAAGTAGCGGAAGGTTTAGGTTGTAAAGCGATTCGCGTCTTCAAACCGGAAGATATTGCACCGGCCTTTGAACAGGCGAAAGCCTTAATGGCGCAATATCGGGTACCGGTAGTCGTGGAAGTTATTCTCGAGCGTGTGACCAATATTTCGATGGGCAGCGAACTGGATAACGTCATGGAATTTGAAGATATCGCCGATAACGCAGCGGATGCACCGACTGAAACCTGCTTCATGCACTATGAATAAGGGAGATAAATAATGTTACGTTTCTCTGCTAATTTATCGATGTTATTTGGTGAATATGATTTTCTCGTCCGTTTTGAGAAAGCTGCGCAGTGTGGTTTTCGCGGCGTTGAATTTATGTTCCCTTATGACTACGACATTGAAGAATTAAAACAGGTACTGGCGAGTAATAAACTCGAACATACGCTGCACAATTTACCGGCAGGTGACTGGGCGGCGGGCGAGCGGGGTATTGCCTGTATTCCTGGCCGTGAAGAAGAGTTTCGGGATGGCGTAGCAGCAGCGATTCGTTATGCTCGTGCGCTGGGTAATAAAAAAATTAACTGTCTGGTCGGTAAAACGCCGACTGGTTTCAGCAGTGAACAGATTCACGCAACGCTTGTAGAAAACCTGCGTTATGCCGCGAATATGCTGATGAAAGAAGATATTTTATTACTGATTGAACCTATTAACCATTTTGATATTCCTGGTTTCCATCTCACCGGAACTCGGCAGGCGCTGAAATTGATTGATGATGTTGGTTGCTGCAATTTGAAAATTCAGTATGACATTTATCACATGCAGCGGATGGAAGGTGAATTAACCAACACCATGACTCAGTGGGCCGATAAAATTGGTCACCTGCAAATTGCCGATAATCCGCATCGCGGCGAACCGGGGACCGGAGAAATTAATTATGATTATCTCTTTAAGGTAATCGAAAATTCTGACTACAACGGTTGGGTTGGTTGTGAATATAAACCCCAAACTACCACGGAAGCCGGTTTACGCTGGATGGATCCGTACCGTTAAAACGTAACGCTGTTCAGGCAATGCTTTTTTAGGCCGCTAAGTTGGCAGGGGATCGTGTTGTCTGAATCCAGGAAAAGCAAAATTTAAAAGAGGTTAATTATGAAACTGGGATTTATTGGCTTAGGCATTATGGGTACACCGATGGCCATTAATCTGGCGCGTGCCGGTCATCAACTGCATGTCACAACCATTGGTCCGGTTGCTGATGAATTACTGTCACTGGGTGCCGTCAGTGTTGAAACTGCGCACCAGGTAACGGAAGCATCGGACATCATTTTTATTATGGTGCCGGATACACCACAGGTTGAAGAAGTTCTGTTCGGTGAAAATGGTTGTACCAAAGCCTCGCTGAAGGGCAAAACCATTGTTGATATGAGCTCCATTTCCCCGATTGAAACTAAACGTTTCGCTCGTCAGGTGAATGAACTGGGCGGTGATTATCTCGATGCGCCAGTCTCCGGCGGTGAAATCGGCGCGCGTGAAGGGACGTTGTCAATTATGGTTGGCGGTGACGAAGCGGTATTTGAACGTGTTAAACCGCTGTTTGAACTGCTCGGTAAAAATATCACCCTTGTGGGCGGTAACGGCGACGGTCAAACCTGCAAAGTGGCAAATCAGATTATCGTAGCGCTCAATATTGAAGCGGTCTCTGAAGCTCTGCTGTTTGCTTCAAAAGCCGGTGCAGACCCGGTACGTGTGCGCCAGGCGCTGATGGGCGGCTTTGCTTCCTCACGTATTCTGGAAGTTCACGGTGAGCGCATGATTAAACGCACCTTTAATCCAGGTTTCAAAATTGCGCTGCACCAGAAAGATCTCAACCTGGCACTGCAAAGTGCGAAGACACTGGCGCTGAACCTGCCAAACACCGCGACCTGCCAGGAGTTATTTAATACCTGTGCGGCAAACGGTGGCAGCCAGTTGGATCACTCTGCGTTAGTGCAGGCGCTGGAATTAATGGCGAATCATAATCTGGCCTGATACCCGCAATAAAAATGGCCGATATCAGAAAATGAATCGGCCAGCAATATTAAAAAAGAAAGCAGCCAAAGATGTTGCTTCAGTATTAAAAATAATATTTTTATTTTATTTGTTCCTCATAGCTAGATTAAAACAACGTTATTCGATACGTGAAATTAAGAGGGATTTATGGAACATCAGAGAAAACTATTCCAGCAACGCGGCTATAGCGAAGATCTATTGCCGAAAACGCAAAGCCAGCGGACCTGGAAAACATTTAACTATTTTACCTTATGGATGGGTTCGGTTCATAACGTTCCCAATTATGTGATGGTCGGCGGCTTTTTTATTCTCGGCTTGTCTACCTTTAGTATTATGCTGGCAATTATCCTCAGCGCCTTTTTCATTGCCGCGGTAATGGTATTAAACGGCGCTGCGGGCAGTAAATACGGCGTACCGTTTGCCATGATCCTGCGTGCTTCTTACGGCGTACGTGGCGCACTGTTTCCCGGATTATTAAGAGGCGGTATTGCTGCCATTATGTGGTTTGGCCTGCAATGTTACGCGGGGTCACTGGCCTGCTTGATTCTGATTGGCAAAATCTGGCCGGGATTTTTGACTCTCGGTGGTGATTTCACTCTATTAGGCCTTTCTCTACCGGGCTTAATTACTTTCTTACTCTTCTGGCTGGTCAACGTTGGTATAGGTTTTGGCGGTGGCAAAGTTTTAAATAAATTCACTGCCATTCTTAACCCGTGCATCTATATCGTTTTCGGCGGTATGGCGATTTGGGCGATTTCGCTGGTCGGGCTCGGTCCAATCTTTGACTACATTCCGAGCGGTATTCAGAAAGCAGAAAACAGTGGATTCTTGTTCCTGGTGGTGATTAACGCGGTAGTTGCGGTCTGGGCGGCACCGGCGGTGAGCGCATCCGACTTTACGCAAAACGCCCACTCGTTTCGTGAGCAAGCGCTGGGGCAAACGCTGGGTTTAGTTGTGGCCTATATTCTGTTTGCGGTCGCTGGGGTATGTATTATTGCCGGAGCCAGTATTCACTACGGCGCTGACACCTGGAACGTGCTGGATATTGTTCAGCGTTGGGACAGCCTGTTTGCCTCGTTCTTTGCGGTACTGGTTATTCTGATGACGACCATTTCCACTAACGCCACCGGTAATATTATTCCGGCCGGTTATCAGATTGCTGCCATTGCACCGACAAAACTGACCTATAAAAACGGCGTACTGATTGCCAGTATTATCAGCCTGCTGATCTGCCCGTGGAAATTAATGGAAAATCAGGACAGTATTTATCTGTTCCTCGATATCATCGGCGGAATGCTGGGTCCGGTAATTGGTGTCATGATGGCGCATTATTTTGTGGTGATGCGTGGGCAAATTAATCTTGATGAACTGTACACCGCACCTGGCGATTATAAATATTACGATAACGGTTTTAACCTCACCGCGTTTTCAGTAACTCTGGTGGCCGTTATTTTATCTCTTGGCGGTAAGTTTATTCCCTTTATGGAACCGTTATCGCGTGTTTCATGGTTTGTCGGCGTCATCGTCGCCTTTGCGGCCTACGCCTTATTAAAGAAACGTACAACAGCAGAAAAAACAGGAGAGCAAAAAACCATAGGTTAATTAATCCCGATATTGAACATTGAGTTAAAAACCAATCTGTATTTTACAAGGAGTTTGTTATGTCTTTTGATTTAATCATTAAAAACGGCACCGTTATTTTAGAAAACGAAGCTCGCGTTGTAGATATCGCCGTTAAAGGCGGCAAAATTGCTGCTATCGGTCAGGATCTGGGCGATGCAAAAGAAGTTATGGATGCGTCTGGTCTGGTGGTTTCGCCGGGCATGGTTGATGCGCACACCCATATTTCTGAACCGGGTCGTAGCCACTGGGAAGGTTATGAAACCGGTACTCGCGCAGCGGCAAAAGGTGGTATCACCACCATGATCGAAATGCCGCTCAACCAGCTGCCTGCAACGGTTGACCGCGCTTCAATTGAACTGAAGTTCGATGCCGCTAAAGGCAAGCTGACTATCGATGCGGCACAACTCGGTGGCCTGGTGTCTTACAACATCGACCGTCTGCATGAGCTGGATGAAGTGGGCGTTGTCGGCTTCAAATGCTTCGTTGCGACCTGTGGCGATCGCGGTATCGACAACGACTTCCGTGATGTAAACGACTGGCAGTTCTTCAAAGGTGCGCAGAAGCTGGGCGAACTGGGGCAGCCGGTGCTGGTGCACTGCGAAAACGCGCTGATCTGTGACGCACTGGGCGAAGAAGCGAAACGTGAAGGTCGCGTAACTGCCCATGACTATGTGGCTTCGCGTCCGGTATTTACCGAAGTGGAAGCGATTCGCCGCGTGCTGTATCTGGCGAAAGTTGCCGGTTGCCGTCTGCACGTTTGCCATATCAGCAGCCCGGAAGGCGTTGAAGAAGTGACTCGTGCACGTCAGGAAGGTCAGGACGTTACTTGTGAATCCTGCCCGCATTACTTTGTACTGGATACCGATCAGTTCGAAGAAATCGGTACTCTGGCGAAGTGTTCACCGCCGATCCGCGATCTGGAAAACCAGAAAGGCATGTGGGAAAAACTGTTTAACGGTGAAATCGACTGCCTGGTTTCCAACCACTCACCATGCCCTCCGGAAATGAAAGCCGGCAACATCATGGAAGCATGGGGCGGTATTGCCGGTCTGCAAAACTGTATGGACGTGATGTTCGATGAAGCGGTACAGAAACGCGGAATGTCTCTGCCAATGTTCGGCAAATTAATGGCGACTAACGCAGCAGATATTTTCGGTCTGCAGCAAAAAGGCCGTATCGCCCCAGGAAAAGATGCCGACTTCGTCTTCATTCAGCCGAATAGCAGCTATGTTCTTACCAATGACGATCTGGAATATCGCCACAAAGTCAGCCCGTATGTTGGCCGTACCATTGGCGCGCGTATCACGAAAACCATCTTACGTGGTGATGTGATTTACGACATCGAACAGGGCTTCCCTGTTGCGCCGAAAGGTCAATTTATCCTTAAACATCAGCAGTAATCTGGCCCCTGCAATGCCCGTCCTTGCGGCGGGCATTCTCCGGTTAAGGTGTGTTTATGTTCAATTTTGCAGTTAGCCGCGAAAGCCTGTTATCAGGATTTCAGTGGTTTTTCTTTATTTTTTGCAACACGGTTGTGGTTCCTCCTACGCTACTTTCTGCTTTTCAGTTGCCGCAAAGTAGCCTGCTTACGCTCACGCAATATGCTTTTCTTGCTACCGCACTGGCCTGCTTCGCTCAGGCGTTTTGCGGTCATCGTCGCGCTATTATGGAAGGGCCGGGGGGCCTGTGGTGGGGAACCATCCTAACTATCACCCTTGGCGAAGCATCGCGCAGGACACCGATCAACGATATCGCCACCAGCCTGGCAGTGGGGATTGCGCTCTCCGGCGTGCTGACGATGTTGATTGGTTTTAGCGGATTAGGCCATCGCCTGGCACGGTTATTTACGCCGTCGGTGATGGTCTTGTTTATGTTGATGCTGGGCGCGCAGCTGGCCACTATCTTTTTCAAAGGTATGCTCGGGCTGCCGTTTGGCATAGCCGACCCAAATTTTAAAATTCAGTTACCACCGTTCGCGCTCTCGGTGGCGGTGATGTGCCTGGTACTGGCGATGATTATTTTCCTGCCGCAACGTTTTGCCCGTTATGGCCTGCTGGTCGGCACCATAACCGGCTGGTTGTTGTGGGACTTTTGCTTTCCTTCTTCGCATTCGCTCTCCGGTGAGTTGCACTGGCAGTGGTTCCCGCTCGGCAGTGGCGGTGCTTTGTCTCCGGGGATTATTCTGACGGCGGTGATTACAGGTCTGGTGAATATCAGCAATACCTACGGTGCGATTCGGGGCACGGATGTTTTTTATCCGCAGCAGGGCGCGGGGAATACGCGTTATCGTCGTAGCTTTGTGGCGACCGGATTTATGACGCTGATAACCGTACCGCTGGCGGTAATTCCATTTTCACCGTTTGTTTCATCCATTGGTTTATTAACCCAGACTGGCGATTACACGCGGCGTTCGTTTATTTATGGCAGCGTTATTTGCCTGCTGGTGGCGCTGGTTCCTGCACTCACGCGACTGTTTTGCAGTATCCCTTTACCCGTGAGTAGTGCGGTCATGCTGGTTTCTTATCTGCCTTTACTCTTTTCCGCGCTGGTGTTTAGCCAGCAAATAACGTTTACCGCTCGCAATATTTATCGACTCGCATTGCCGTTATTTGTCGGCATATTTTTAATGGCATTACCGCCTGTGTATCTGCAAGACCTTCCATTAACGCTTCGTCCTCTGCTCAGTAACGGCTTATTGGTCGGGATTTTACTGGCTGTTCTTATGGATAACCTTATTCCGTGGGAACGCATCGAATAATTTGTTGAAAAAGGATTGATAATGAAGATTGTCATTGCGCCAGACTCTTTTAAAGAGAGCTTAAGTGCAGAAAAATGTTGTCAGGCAATTAAAGCCGGGTTTTCGACCCTCTTTCCCGATGCGAACTATATCTGTTTGCCGATAGCGGATGGCGGCGAAGGGACGGTGGATGCGATGGTCGCCGCGACGGGCGGCAACATCGTGACGCTTGAAGTCTGCGGGCCGATGGGCGAAAAAGTGAATGCTTTTTATGGCATTACCGGCGACGGGAAAACGGCGGTGATTGAGATGGCGGCAGCAAGTGGCCTGATGCTGGTCGCGCCTGAAAAGCGTAATCCGTTGCTGGCCTCCAGTTTTGGTACGGGGGAGTTAATTCGTCATGCGCTGGATAACGGCATTCGCCATATTATTCTCGGCATTGGCGGCAGTGCGACGGTCGACGGCGGTATGGGCATGGCGCAGGCGCTCGGTGTGCGTTTCCTTGATGCCGACGGTCAGGTGCTGGTGGCTAACGGCGGCAATTTAGCGCGCGTGGCAAGCATTGAGATGGAGGAATGCGATCCGCGTCTGGCGAACTGCCATATTGAAGTAGCATGTGACGTTGATAACCCGCTGGTAGGGGCACGCGGCGCGGCGGCGGTGTTTGGCCCGCAAAAAGGGGCAACGCCGGAGATGGTCGAAGAACTTGAACAGGGGCTGCAAAATTACGCCCGTGTTTTACAACAGCAAACTGAAATTAATGTCTGCCAGATGGCGGGCGGCGGCGCTGCGGGCGGTATGGGTATTGCGGCGGCGGTATTTCTCAATGCGGATATTAAACCGGGTATTGAGATTGTACTGCGTGCGGTCAACCTGGAGCAGGCGGTGCAGGGGGCAGCACTGGTGATCACCGGGGAAGGGCGCATTGACTCGCAAACGGCAGGCGGTAAAGCGCCGCTGGGCGTTGCGTCGGTGGCGAAGCAGTTTAATGTACCGGTGATTGGGATTGCTGGCGTATTGGGTGATGGCGTGGAAGTGGTGCACCAGTACGGCATTGACGCGGTATTCAGCATTTTGCCACGTCTGGCACCTTTAGCCGAAGTGCTCGCCAGCGGTGAAACCAATCTCTTCAACAGCGCGCGAAATATTGCCTGCGCCATTAAAATAGGTCAGGGAATTAAAAACTGACCCTTACCTTTAAAGCGGATGCTATTTATTTCGTATAAGAGCGCAGTGCTCATGCCGGATGCTGCATGAGCACTATATCCTTCCTGAAAATCGCGCAAATTCTATATATTGCAGAGATCATGTAGGCCTGATAAGCGAAGCGCATCAGGCAATGTTACAAAAAAAGCCACGGTATAAACCGTGGCAAAATCCAACATAGCTAAAAATAATCAGGCGAGTGGTATGACTTAAATCTCTACGTCGCGGTTGCAATCTTTCGAGTAAATATAGCTGAACGCTTCACCACGCCCTACGCCATAACCAGCCTGTAAAGAATAAGCGCCCATAAAGATGTAATCGCCTTTTTTCACCGGGATCCAGTTATTGTCGAGGTTATAAACCCCCTGACCGGAAAGAATATAGGCACCGTGTTCCTGAACGTGTGTTTCGATATAACCATGGCTGGCACCTGGTGCAAAAGAGAGGATATGCATGTTCATATCAAAACCTAACTCTTTGGGCAGAAAATCCAGCAGGATCACATCATCCATACCTTCATAGTGAATGCGTTCCAGTTCGCTGGCATTGCCAGAAACCAGCCACGGTGCATGGCCTTCTACCGGAACATAGCGGCGCTTATATAAAAAGATTTGGCTGTCTTCGGCCTGGGCGTTAACAAACGTCATTAAGGAGCCTGGCGGGCAATAAAGATAGCCACCTTCGCTTAAGGCAAATGTTTTGCCTTCGGCTTTGGCAGTGATATTTCCAGAGATCACATACAGGAACGTTTCAATGCCTTCGCCACCGAAGCCCTGTTGGTTGCCACCGTTTTGATGCAGTGTGACCAGATAATCAACAAAAGAGGCACCCAGCTTTGGCGTGGAGAGGATTGTCGCGTCACAATTTTCAAAGCCCGGAATAATATTTTTTACCAGACCGTCTGGTGTTAACAGTGCGAAATTACCGTGTTTCACAATCGCACGGTTAGCCAGTAAATCATCGCGGTAACCGGTGACGTTATTTAAATATCCCATTTATGACTCCTTATTTCTGCCAGGCAAGTTGATAAAGCATGAGTGCCAACGTTTTGACCCCTTCGGCAAGGTCGGTAATATTGGTGCGTTCCGCCGGGTTATGGCTGATCCCGTTGATGCTGGGGATAAAAATCATGCAGGTTGGTACGCGAGGCGCGAAAATTTGCGCGTCGTGCCCGGCACCACTGTGCATCACCCGGTAATTCAGTTTTTCACTTTCACACAATTCTGTCAGGGTGGCGACCAGGTCCTTATTCATCGGCACGGGTTCTTCGTCCATCCATAAATCGATATCAATACCAATGTCCATTTCATCGCAAATCGCCCGCATGTCGTTTTCTAACTGTTGGGTGAAATCACGCAGCACGGCGGCGTCGGTATGACGACAATCAATGGTGAACGTGGTTTTACCCGGCACCACATTCACCGTATTCGGGCGCGGCTCTACTTTCCCAAAGGTCAGAACCAGCGGATCGCCCATCTTTTTCGCTTTTTCGATCGACTGATGGCAAATGCGACTGAAAGCGTAAACCGTATCACGACGATAACCCATCGGCGTGGTGCCTGCATGGTTTGATTCGCCGTTCAGCGTCACCGTATAGCGACGTTGCCCGACAATTGCATTCACCACGCCAATTGATTGCCCATTACTTTCCAGCACACAGCCCTGTTCGATATGCAGTTCGACAAAGGCTTTAATATCCTGACGCGGAGTTAGCGGGGCGTCCGGCAGAGTAAATCCGCAAGCCTTCATCGCATCGACAAAACTATTTCCTTTGGCATCACAGATATTCCGCACGTCGTCAGGATTCGCCAGCCCAAAGATATTTTTACTGCCCCAGAAAACATACGGGAAGCGGCTGCCTTCTTCTTCTGCCATCGCCACCACTTCAACCGTACGCAGCGGTGCGCCGTATTGCGTTTTCAGCCAGTCAATTGCCAGCCACGCCGCCAGCGCGCCGAATTGCCCGTCGAGGTTACCGCCGTTAACCACGGTATCGATATGCGAACCGCTCAGAACCACTTCCTGTGGATATTCGGTGCCATTCAGGCGACCGTATAAATTCCCCACTTCATCGAAACGTGTTTCCAGCCCGCTTGCTGCCATTCTTTTTTTAAATTGCTGCTGGGTTTCCAGCCATTCCGGCGAATAAAGTAAACGGGTCATCCCACCCGTTGGGTCAGCGCCAAATGAGGAAAGCCAGGGCAGCGCTTCTTCTATGGCTTGACGAAAATGTGTAATCATAAGAAAGTCCTGTCTCAATAATTATTGCGCAAAGGGATTTTTCGTTTCGTATGACGTGTTATAAAGCGCGTCGGAAATTAAATACTGGTAAATATCATCAACAATTTCGATGCCTTCGACGGCGGCTTTGCGTTGTTTAATATCCTGATCCTGTCCGGGATAATAAACCTGATTAAAACCGGGCGCGGGGGTAATGGCATTTAATTCGCGCATGGTCTGGCTAAGATGTTGACGGAATAATTCGCTGGAGGAGAAAAAGTTCGGGTTAATAACTACATGTAATTGCCCCAAATTACGCCCGGCGTGTAAATCGTCATACATCGAACTAACCTGTCGCCCGAACGGTAAGCCGAGTAAGACGCCTGAGAGGACGTCAATCATCATCATCAGGCCATACCCTTTCGGCCCGGCTGCGGGGAGCAGAGCATGTACCGCGAACGGATCGGTTGTTGGTGCACCGTTTTTATCGACCGCCCAGGTATCCGGGATAGACATATTACGCGAGCGGGCGTCGAGCACTTTTCCCCATGCCTGTACGGTAGTCGCCATATCAAAGGTAAGGATCTCGTCGCCTTCTCCCGGCGCGGCAAAGGCCAGTGGGTTAGTACCGTAGTAAATTTCCGCGCCGCCAAACGGCACCACCATTGGATCGGACTGGCACATCGAAATGCCAATTAATCCGGCGCGGGCTGCCTGCTGCACAAAATAAGAGATTGCGCCGCTGTGACCCATCCGGCTGATACCGACCACCGCAACGCCATTTTGCTGGGCGGTTTTGATGGCATGTTCCATACCCATTTTCGCCGCGACCTGTCCGGCGGCATTGTCGGCATGTAAAATTGCCGAGCACGGCCCGGTTTCCTCAAGACGAAACTCCGGTTCGCGGTTGGTGCCGCCTTTTGAAATGCGTTCCGCGTAGTATTCCACGCGCACCGCGCCATGAGAGTGGATCCCTCTGGCATCGGCGTAAACCAATACTTCAGCCACGGTTGCAGCGTGCTCACGTTTTAACCCAGCCTGGCAGAGCTTATTCTCGATTAGCTGGTGGAGTGTTTCCCGACTGATTTTCATCTGTCTTCCTTTTTAACGACGGTGTGAAGCATGACTGCAATTAACATACAGGGAAAATATCTGGATTATGTGATCCAGACAGGCAAAAAAATATAGTTAGAATTTATTTGATAATCTTCGCGCTTTTAACCTGGTTTTTAAAACAACCATGCTTATTAAAAAATAACGCGTAATAGTCTGGCGGTTATTTGAATTCTTTTGTTAATAATCCCTGTGTGATATTCATCACCTTATTTACTCGTTGTCATCGATACCGTAATCGCCACATTAACACTGCTCGTGCAATTGCCATGGGTGCAATTTTTAAGGAGTTGTTATGAACCACGCCTTTATTAAAAAAGGGTGTTTTCAGGATTCGGTCAGTTTAATGATTATTTCACGAAAACTCAGCGAATCAGAAAATGTTGATGATGTTTCCGTAATGATGGGTACGCCCGCCAATAAAGCGTTATTAGATACCACAGGTTTCTGGCATGACGATTTTAATAACGCCACGCCGAACGATATTTGCGTGGCAATTCGTAGCGAAGCGGCGGATGCGGGGATCGCGCAGGCGATTATGCAGCAGCTTGAAGAGGCGCTAAAACAACTGGCGCAGGGGGCAGGCAGCAGCCAGGCGTTGACGCAGGTGCGTCGCTGGGACAGTGCCTGTCAGAAATTACCCGATGCCAATCTGGCGCTGATTTCAGTGGCTGGCGAGTATGCGGCGGAGCTGGCGAATCAGGCGCTGGATCGCAACCTCAACGTGATGATGTTCTCCGATAACGTCACGCTGGAAGATGAAATCCAACTTAAAACCCGCGCGCGGGAAAAAGGCTTGCTGGTGATGGGGCCGGACTGCGGTACGTCGATGATTGCCGGCACGCCGCTGGCTTTTGCTAACGTGATGCCGGAAGGCAACATTGGCGTCATTGGCGCTTCCGGTACCGGGATTCAGGAGCTGTGCTCGCAGATTGCGCTGGCAGGGGAGGGAATTACTCACGCGATTGGCCTTGGCGGCCGCGACCTCAGCCGTGAAGTGGGCGGCATCAGTGCGCTAACAGCGCTGGAAATGCTCAGTGCAGACGAGAAAAGCGAAGTGCTGGCATTTGTTTCAAAACCACCTGCCGAAGCTGTGCGTCTGAAAATTGTTAATGCCATGAAAGCAACCGGCAAACCGACGGTGGCGCTGTTTTTAGGTTATACCCCGGCGGTGGCCCGCGACGAGAATGTCTGGTTTGCCTCCTCGCTGGATGAGGCCGCACGCCTGGCTTGCCTGCTTTCACGCGTTACGGCGCGACGTAACGCGATAACGCCTGCCAGCAGCGGATTTATTTGCGGTTTGTATACCGGCGGTACGCTGGCTGCCGAAGCGGCGGGATTACTTGCCGGACACCTTGGCGTGGAAGCCGATGATGCCCATCATCACGGCATGATGCTCGACGCCGATGGTCACCAGATTATTGACCTCGGCGATGATTTCTACACCGTCGGGCGTCCCCATCCGATGATCGACCCAACCTTACGCAACCAGTTAATTGCCGATCTCGGCGCTAAACCGTCAGTGCGCGTATTGCTACTTGATGTCGTGATTGGCTTCGGCGCGACCGCCGATCCTGCCGCCTCGCTGGTAAGCGCCTGGCAAAAAGCCTGTGCTGCGCGTTCAGACAATCAACCACTGTATGCCATTGCCACGGTGACAGGCACTGAACGTGACCCGCAATGCCGCTCGCAGCAAATCGCCACGCTGGAAGATGCGGGGATTGCGGTCGTGAGTTCGCTACCGGAAGCCACCTTGCTGGCGGCAGCGTTAATTCATCCGCTCTCGCCTGCCGCACAGCAACACACACCGTCATTACTGGAAAACGTCGCCGTGATTAACATCGGATTACGCAGTTTTGCGCTGGAGCTACAAAGCGCCAGCAAACCGGTTGTGCATTACCAATGGTCGCCAGTCGCCGGCGGCAATAAAAAACTGGCTCGTTTATTAGAACGTTTGCAATAAGGGGTTCCCATGTTTACATCAGTGGCGCAAGCCAATGCTGCGGTTATCGAACAAATTCGTCGCGCTCGTCCACACTGGCTGGATGTGCAACCGACTTCTTCACTTATCAGCGAACTAAACCAGGGCAAAACACTGCTTCACGCCGGGCCGCCAATGCGCTGGCAGGAGATGACCGGACCCATGAAAGGGGCGTGCGTGGGCGCATGTCTGTTCGAAGGTTGGGCGAAAGATGAAGCGCAGGCGCTGGCAATACTGGAGCAGGGGGAAGTGAACTTCATTCCTTGTCACCATGTGAATGCCGTCGGGCCAATGGGCGGCATTACTTCTGCCAGTATGCCGATGCTGGTGGTCGAGAATGTGACCGACGGCAACCGGGCGTACTGCAACCTCAACGAAGGTATCGGCAAAGTGATGCGTTTTGGCGCTTACGGCGAAGATGTCCTGACTCGCCATCGCTGGATGCGCGATGTGTTAATGCCAGTATTAAGCGCGGCGCTGGGGCGCATGGAGCGCGGTATCGATCTTACCGCGATGATGGCGCAGGGCATTACCATGGGCGATGAGTTCCATCAACGCAATATTGCTTCCTCAGCACTGTTAATGCGTGCGCTGGCCCCACAAATTGCTCGCCTCGATCATGATAAACAGCACATCGCGGAAGTGATGGATTTCCTCAGCGTGACCGATCAGTTCTTCCTCAACCTCGCGATGGCTTACTGCAAGGCGGCGATGGATGCTGGCGCGATGATCCGCGCAGGCAGCATCGTCACGGCAATGACCCGCAACGGCAATATGTTCGGGATTCGGGTAAGCGGGCTGGGCGAACGCTGGTTTACTGCGCCTGTAAACACTCCGCAAGGTCTGTTTTTCACCGGCTTCTCGCAGGAGCAGGCGAACCCGGATATGGGCGATAGCGCGATTACCGAAACCTTTGGTATCGGAGGTGCGGCAATGATCGCAGCGCCTGGCGTAACGCGCTTTGTCGGTGCGGGTGGCATGGAAGCGGCCAGGGCGGTATCTGAAGAGATGGCGGAAATTTACCTTGAACGCAATATGCAGTTGCAGATCCCAAGCTGGGATTTTCAGGGCGCGTGCCTGGGACTGGACATTCGTCGCGTGGTAGAAACCGGCATTACGCCACTCATCAATACCGGTATCGCCCATAAAGAGGCGGGGATCGGGCAGATTGGCGCAGGCACCGTGCGGGCACCGCTGGCGTGCTTTGAACAGGCGCTGGAAGCACTGGCTGAAAGCATGGGTATTGGTTGAGGAACGCGCAATGACGATCATCCATCCTCTGCTTGCCAGTAGTAGCGCACCGAATTATCGCCAGTCCTGGCGGTTAGCGGGAGTGTGGCGGCGGGCGATTAACCTGATGACGGAAAGCGGCGAACTGTTAACGCTGCATCGTCAGGGTAGTGGTTTCGGCCCCGGAGGATGGGTGCTTCGCCGCGCGCAATTCGATGCGTTATGCGGTGGATTATGCGGCAATGAACGACCGCAGGTTGTGGCTCAAGGTATTCGCCTCGGGCGTTTCACGGTTAAACAGCCACAGCGTTATTATTTGCTGCGTATTACGCCGCCTGCGCATCCTCAACCGCTTGCAGCTGCATGGATGCAACGCGCGGAGGAAACCGGGCTTTTCGGGCCACTGGTGTTGGCGGCAAGCGATCCGCTGCCTGCTGAATTACGCCAGTTTCGTCACTGTTTTCAGGCCGCGCTCAATGGCGTTAAGACCGACTGGCGGCACTGGCTGGGTAAAGGCCCCGGATTAACGCCAAGTCATGATGACACGCTGAGCGGAATGCTGCTGGCGGCCTGGTATTATGGTGCTTTAGATGCGCGCTCCGGTTGCCAGTTTTTTGCCTGTTCCGACAATCTTCAACTCGTTACCACAGCGGTGAGCGTCAGTTATTTACGTTATGCCGCGCAAGGATATTTCGCCTCGCCACTCCTGCACTTTGTTCATGCTCTGAGTTGCCCGAAACGTACCGCTGTTGCGATTGATTCGCTGCTGGCGCTGGGGCATACGTCAGGGGCAGATACACTGCTGGGGTTCTGGCTTGGTCAACAATTATTACAAGGAAAACCATGAAAACACTGGTTGTAGCTCTTGGGGGCAATGCCTTGCTTCAGCGCGGTGAGGCGCTGACGGCAGAAAATCAATATCGCAATATCGCCAGTGCTGTACCCGCGCTGGCACGCCTGGCCCGTTCTTATCGGCTGGCGATTGTTCACGGCAACGGGCCGCAGGTGGGGCTGCTGGCGTTACAGAATCTGGCGTGGAAAGAGGTAGAACCGTATCCGCTGGATGTGCTGGTGGCGGAAAGCCAGGGGATGATTGGCTATATGCTGGCGCAGAGTTTGAGCGCACAGCCGCAGATGCCGCCTGTCACGACGGTGCTGACGCGCATTGAGGTTTCGCCTGATGATCCGGCGTTTTTGCAGCCAGAGAAATTTATTGGTCCGGTTTATCAGCCAGAAGAACAAGAGGCACTGGAAGCGGCTTACGGCTGGCAGATGAAACGTGATGGTAAATATTTGCGCCGGGTGGTGGCGTCTCCGCAACCGCGTAAAATTCTCGACAGCGAAGCCATCGAGTTGTTGCTCAAAGAGGGGCATGTGGTGATTTGCAGTGGCGGCGGCGGTGTGCCTGTGACGGATGACGGAGCAGGGAGTGAAGCAGTGATTGATAAAGATCTCGCCGCTGCGTTGCTCGCCGAGCAAATTAACGCCGATGGACTGGTGATCCTCACCGATGCTGATGCGGTATATGAAAACTGGGGAACGCCGCAGCAACGTGCCATTCGCCATGCCACACCGGATGAGTTAGCGCCATTTGCCAAAGCCGATGGTTCGATGGGGCCGAAGGTAACGGCGGTGAGTGGTTATGTCAGAAGCCGTGGTAAACCCGCGTGGATTGGGGCGTTATCGCGAATTGAAGAGACGCTGGCGGGCGAAGCGGGGACCTGTATTTCGCTGTAGTGATGAGAGCATCCGGCAATCGGTGCACCATGCCTGATGCGACGCTTGACGCGTCTTATCAGGCCTACAATGGGTACCGGAGCGGTAAGCCGGATAAGGCGTTCACGCCGCATCCGGCAATCAAATGAGCACCAGGTTAACTGAACTTACTCTGTGCCCACATCACACCGCTGGCATACTCCGGCGGCAGTAGCGGGATTAAGGCTTCCAGCGTCGCGGACAGACGCGATGTGTCGCTGTCGGTCAAATTCAGATGCCCCACTTTACGGCCCGGACGGACTTCTTTGTCGTACCAGTGCAGATGCACCAGCGGCAGTTTCAGCCAGTCATAATTCACATCGCTACCAATCAGGTTGATCATCACCGACGGACTATTTACTACCGGTTGCGGTAACGGCAGATCGGTAATCGCCCGCAGATGCAGCTCAAACTGGCTGATGCTGGCACCGTTTTGTGTCCAGTGACCGCTGTTATGCACACGCGGAGCCAGTTCGTTGATCAGCAGACCTTGCGGGGTGACAAAACACTCCATCGCCATCACGCCCACATAGCCCAGCTCCTGCATAATCGCCGACAGCATCTCTTCGGCTTGCGCTTGCTGCTGCGCATTGGCCTGCGGAAAAGCGACGCTGGTGCGCAAAATACCGTCCTGATGCAGGTTATGCGTCAGCGGATAAAACACGGTGCTGCCATCAAAACCGCGCGCGCCAACCAGCGACACTTCACCAGAGAAGTTTATGCCCTGCTCGACTATACATTCGCCGTAGCATTCAGCCGGTAACTGTTCGGTTTCATCGGCGCGTAAACGCCATTGACCGCGACCGTCATAGCCACCAGTGCGACGCTTAACAATCGCCAGCTCACCTAAACGATCAAACACCGCAGGCCACTCGCTGCGATCGGCAAGTAACTGCCACGGTGCGGTTGGCAGGTGGAGCTTGTCGAAAAGCTGCTTCTGAGTCAGACGGTCGGCAATAATCGGGAACACATCGCGGTTCACAAAGGCCGGATGGCGCGCCAGTTCGCGGGTTAATGCGGTTTCCGGCCAGCATTCTATCTCAGCGGTAATCACGCTTTGTTGAAAAGGCACCGCCGCCGGTTCAGCGTCCAGCCCGACTGGCCAGACAGCAATGCCTAACGGTTCGCCTGCCTGACGCAGCATACGGCCTAACTGCCCGTTACCGAGGACGCAAACCTGTTTCATGCCGCACCTCGCGGGTCCGGGTTTTCCAGCACTTCGTCGGTCTGGGCTTTGCGCCAGTCATTCAGACGCTGGTGCAGTTCTTTATCATGAGTCGCAAGAATTTGTGCTGCCAGTAACGCCGCGTTTGCCGCGCCAGCTTTACCAATCGCCAGCGTACCCACCGGAATGCCGCGCGGCATTTGTACGATGGAGTAGAGGCTATCGACACCGCTCAGTGCGGCGCTCTGTACTGGCACGCCCAGCACTGGCACCAGCGTTTTGGCGGCAATCATGCCTGGCAGGTGCGCTGCGCCGCCTGCGCCCGCAATAATCACCTGATAACCGTTCTCTTCGGCACTTTCGGCGAAGCTGAATAGTTTATCGGGGGTGCGGTGAGCAGAAACCACTTCAACGTGGTGCGGGACATTCAGGATTTCGAAGATTTCGGCGGCGAACTGCATGGTAGCCCAGTCGCTTTTGGACCCCATCACGATGGCGACACGCGCCGGATTATTGCGGGAAGACATGCGTCTTAAAACTCCTGTGGTGCACAACTCTCGGCTTTAGAGGGCACAGAGAATAGCACGGAAAGAGAGCAAGGAAAACGGTTGCGTGGCTGTGAAATCAGCAAAGTTGCGGGTTTTTTAAAACGGAAAATGAATTAGCTCAACGTCATCCGCCGTGACTTTCACCATCGAACCTTCCGTATGCCAGGCACCCAGTACCACGCGAAAAGCAGGTTGCTGATTGGCGATAAGTTCATGCACCGCCGGGCGATGGGTATGCCCGTGGATCAGCCATTGCACCTGATGTTTTTCCATCGCACTGACCACAGCGTTTTGGTTAACGTCCATGATCGCCAGCGATTTACTGCTGTTGGCTTCTTTACTGTTCGCGCGCATTCGCGCGGCAATGCGTTTGCGCACAAACAACGGCAGGGCGAGGAATAGCGTCTGCAGCCAGGGTTTGTGGACCTTGGCGCGAAAAGCCTGATAACCCGCGTCATCGGTACACAGCGTGTCGCCATGCATAATCAGCACCCGGCGGCCATAAAGTTCGAGCACCTTTTCTTCCGGCAATAACGTCATGCCGCTTTCACGGGCAAAGCGTTTGCCGAGCAGAAAATCACGGTTGCCATGAATGAAATAACAGGGAACGCCGGAATCGGACACCGCTTTGATCGCTGCCGCCATCTGGCGATGGAGTGGGTTGGGATCGTCGTCGCCAATCCATGCTTCAAACAGATCGCCAAGAATATACAGCGCGTCGGCCTTGCGGGCTTCTCCCGCTAAAAAACGCAGAAAACCGGCGGTGATCGCCGGTTCTTCCACGCAGAGATGAAGATCTGCAATAAAGAGTGTCGCCACGATTACTCGCTAACGGTCACGCTTTCAATGATAACGTCTTCTTTTGGCACGTCCTGGTGCATACCGCTACGACCGGTTGCAACACCTTTGATTTTGTCTACCACGTCCATGCCTTCAACCACTTCAGCAAACACGCAATAGCCCCAACCTTGCAGGCTTTCGCCAGAGAAGTTCAGGAAGTCGTTATCAACCACGTTGATGAAGAACTGTGCAGTTGCAGAGTGCGGAGCCTGAGTACGGGCCATTGCCAGCGTACCACGGGTATTTTTCAGACCGTTGTTGGCTTCGTTTTTGATCGGTTCTTTGGTGGCTTTTTGTTTCATGCCCGGTTCAAAACCGCCGCCCTGAATCATAAAGCCGTTGATAACACGGTGGAAAATGGTGTTGTTGTAAAAACCTTCGCGGCAGTAGTCCAGGAAGTTTTTAACTGTTTCAGGTGCTTTATCGTCAAAAGTTTTGATGACAATATCGCCGTGATTGGTGTGGAAAGTAACCATTTTTGCATCCTGTTCCGTTTGATTGGTGCTTCAACCCAGTTCGGGTCATATATAGGGTGGTGTTATAGCATAACCGCACGATCGGATCATCACGCAATGTATGCTGATTCGCGCGGGAAATATGGGTATTATACGCAACTCAATTACCCACACATGTCTAAACGGAATCTTCGATGCTAAAAATCTTCAATACTCTGACACGCCAAAAAGAGGAATTTAAGCCTATTCACGCCGGGGAAGTCGGCATGTACGTGTGTGGAATCACCGTTTACGATCTCTGTCATATCGGTCACGGGCGTACCTTTGTTGCTTTTGACGTGGTTGCGCGTTATCTGCGTTTCCTCGGCTATAAGCTGAAGTATGTGCGCAACATTACCGATATCGACGACAAAATCATCAAACGCGCCAATGAAAATGGCGAAAGCTTTGTGGCGCTGGTGGATCGCATGATCGCCGAAATGCACAAAGATTTTGATGCGTTGAACATTCTGCGCCCGGATATGGAGCCGCGCGCGACGCACCATATCGCAGAAATTATTGAACTTACTGAACAACTGATCGCCAAAGGTCACGCTTATGTGGCGGACAACGGCGACGTGATGTTCGACGTCCCGACCGATCCGACTTATGGCGTGCTGTCGCGTCAGGATCTCGACCAGCTGCAGGCAGGTGCGCGCGTTGACGTGGTCGACGACAAACGCAACCCGATGGACTTCGTTCTGTGGAAGATGTCGAAAGAGGGCGAACCGAGCTGGCCGTCTCCGTGGGGCGCGGGCCGTCCTGGCTGGCACATTGAATGTTCGGCAATGAACTGCAAGCAGCTGGGTAACCACTTTGATATCCACGGCGGCGGTTCAGACCTGATGTTCCCGCACCACGAGAACGAAATCGCGCAGTCCACCTGTGCCCATGATGGCCAGTATGTGAACTACTGGATGCACTCGGGGATGGTGATGGTTGACCGCGAGAAGATGTCCAAATCGCTGGGTAACTTCTTTACCGTGCGCGATGTGCTGAAATACTACGACGCGGAAACCGTGCGTTACTTCCTGATGTCGGGCCACTATCGCAGCCAGCTGAACTATAGCGAAGAGAACCTGAAGCAGGCGCGTGCGGCGCTGGAGCGTCTCTACACTGCGCTGCGCGGCACAGATAAAACCGTTGCGCCTGCCGGTGGCGAAGCGTTTGAAGCGCGCTTTATTGAAGCGATGGACGACGATTTCAACACCCCGGAAGCCTATTCCGTGCTGTTTGATATGGCGCGTGAAGTGAACCGTCTGAAAGCAGAAGATATGGCAGCGGCGAATGCAATGGCATCTCACCTGCGTAAACTTTCCGCTGTATTGGGCCTGCTGGAGCAAGAACCGGAAGCGTTCCTGCAAAGCGGCGCGCAGGCAGATGACAGCGAAGTGGCTGAGATTGAAGCGTTAATTCAACAGCGTCTGGATGCCCGTAAAGCGAAAGACTGGGCGGCGGCAGATGCGGCGCGTGACCGTCTTAACGAGATGGGGATCGTGCTGGAAGATGGCCCGCAAGGGACCACCTGGCGTCGTAAGTAATTGCGCTATTGCCGGATGCGAGTTTTCGCATCCGGTTATCGTCTGCGCCACCACAACATTCCCATCAGTAGCATCCCCGGCAACCACACCCACATCAATTCAGAAATAATCACCTGATGCCCGTACGCTGTGGTGTAACGAGACAATGCAAACGGCGCGACTTTAATCACCTGCCAGGGAGCGAAAAAGCGTTCATCTGACCACGGCCACAGCCAGCCAACGCCCTTACCGCCAGTGGTTACTGAATCCAGCAAGCTGTGCGATAGCAACGAGACGGTTAAAAACAGCCAGCAGCGAATCAGCCCAGCCCTGAACCATCGGCGTCCAATCAGCACACATAACAGCGGGACAACAAACGCAAACACCAGCGAATGGGTAAACCCGCGATGACCAAAAACATTGCCGTAAGCAACGCCAAATTTAAACGACAATACGTCGGCGTCGGGCAGCATCGCCAGGATGATTCCGGCAAATAACAGACGCGGAGGGATGACTTTCGAACCCAACCCTAAACCAATGCATAGGGGAACGGCGGCGTGCGTAATAACGGTTGGCATGATGGTCGCTTCGGCAAAATGTCGATGCTATCAGCATGGATGAACGGGGCGTAGAGGGCAACAGTCTGAAAAGAGAACCGGCCTGTTGATACAGGCCGGGAAAGGGATCAGGCAACAACCTGTACGCTGTGACCTGCAAAACTCACTGTCTGCCCGGCGACGATTTTGCAGCGTTTGCGCGTTTCAACCGCGCCATCAACTTTCACCTGGCCTTCGGCAATCGCGATTTTCGCCTGCGCGCCGCTTTCGCTCCAGCCTTCCAGTTTCAGCAAGTCGCACAGCTCAACGTGCGGATGTTTACCTAAAGAAAATGTCGCCATGTTACTCACCCTGTGGATCATGATATTCAACGCACGCCTGAAGCGTGTTTTCAATCAGCGTGGCAACCGTCATCGGGCCAACGCCGCCGGGAACAGGCGTAATGTATGAGGCGCGTTTAGCCGCGTCTTCAAACACGACGTCGCCCACAACTTTGCCATTTTCCAGACGGTTGATGCCGACATCAATCACAATTGCGCCTTCTTTGATCCAGTCACCAGGAATAAAGCCCGGCTTGCCGACGGCAACGATCAGTAGATCGGCATTTTCTACGTGGTGACGCAGATTTTTAGTGAAACGGTGAGTCACGGTGGTGGTGCAACCTGCCAGCAGCAGTTCCATGCTCATCGGGCGGCCAACGATATTCGATGCGCCAATCACCACGGCGTTGAGGCCGAAGGTATCAATGTTGTAACGCTCAAGCAGCGTGACGATACCGCGCGGGGTGCAGGGACGCAGACGCGGCGCGCGCTGGCACAGACGACCGACGTTATAAGGATGGAAACCGTCCACGTCTTTGTCCGGATGAATACGTTCCAGCACTTTGACGTTATCAATACCCGCCGGTAACGGCAGTTGAACCAGAATGCCATCGATGGTGTTGTCGGCATTCAGCGCATCGATAAGCTCCAACAGCTCCGCTTCGCTGGTGGTTTCCGGGAGGTCATAAGAGCGGGAGACGAACCCGACTTCTTCACAAGCCTTGCGTTTGCTTGCGACATAAATTTGCGATGCAGGGTTACTACCCACCAGCACAACGGCCAGTCCTGGTGCCCGCAGTCCGGCTGCAATACGCGCCTGAACTTTTTGAGCAACTTCAGAGCGCACCTGCTGCGCAATCGTTTTACCGTCAATAATCTTTGCTGCCATCAGAGAGAGGATTCCATCTGTTACGTAGGTCGAAGGGGATGCGCCTATTTTGTCAGAAGCGGGGCGCGCTGTCAGGTTTCGTTTCAGATTTATCGCGTGAAGCGACCTCTTGCGAAGGTGAGGCGCACTGTCGCTGAGATTGAAAGCTTCATTTTTCGTCCATGATGGCGTTGTAAATCTGGAACTGATTTATTTCCTTGTCTAAGGATTAAGATAATTTAAGAAATACCTGACAATATAAAAAGAATTTTCAGCCTGGTAATTTACCGCTTCAGGTCTATATTTGTGTTGAATATATTTTGCGCGGAAGTATTCATCTAACGGGGCGCTCTATTTTTTAGAATAGAGTGCATATTTTCAATTAAGACATTCTTAGAGGATAAAAAGGAATTTAATACTATCAGTGTCTTAAATAAAGTAATCGGTTATATACGGATGTGGAGTCGATAAATGAGATTGAAGGAATATATATGAAATTAAGATTTATTTCGTCTGCGCTGGCTGCCGCACTATTCGCCGCTACGGGTAGTTATGCTGCCGTTGTAGATGGCGGTACAATTCACTTTGAAGGCGAACTGGTGAATGCTGCCTGTTCAGTGAATACTGACTCGGCAGACCAGGTTGTCACACTCGGTCAATATCGTACCGATATTTTCAATGCTGTTGGTAATACCTCTGCATTAATTCCATTCACTATACAGTTGAACGACTGCGATCCTGTTGTTGCCGCTAATGCTGCCGTTGCATTTTCTGGTCAGGCTGATGCAATCAATGATAATTTATTGGCCATTGCATCCAGTACCAATACAACAACAGCAACGGGTGTCGGTATTGAAATACTTGATAATACATCCGCAATTCTCAAACCTGATGGGAATAGCTTCTCAACCAACCAGAACTTGATCCCCGGGACCAACGTTCTTCCTTTTTCTGCACGTTATAAAGGCACCGGTACAAGTGCATCAGCAGGGCAAGCAAATGCTGACGCGACTTTTATTATGAGATACGAATAATAAAAACCACGTTGTTTTGAATTATATACCACGTCTTATAACAAAGTAATGTACCGGTTGTCTGAAGCGGTATGGTGGCAATGTAAATCGAAATCATGTTCACTTTGTATCATGCCGCTTTATTAAATGAAAAGGGAATGATGTGTTGTAAGAAACCAAAGCAATCATTTCTTTATATTTCTTATTTTTGCCGTCAGGAATACACAAGGCGTATTAACTATGATGACTAAAATAAAGTTATTGATGCTCATTATATTTTATTTAATCATTTCGGCCAGCGCCCATGCTGCCGGAGGGATCGCATTAGGTGCCACGCGTATTATTTATCCCGCTGATGCTAAACAGACTGCGGTATGGATTAGAAATAGCCATACCAATGAGCGCTTTCTGGTCAATTCGTGGATTGAAAACAGCAGCGGTGTAAAAGAAAAGTCATTCATCATTACACCGCCACTGTTTGTTAGTGAACCCAAAAGCGAAAATACTTTGCGTATTATTTACACCGGTCCACCGCTGGCAGCAGATCGTGAGTCTCTGTTCTGGATGAATGTTAAGACGATCCCTTCGGTAGATAAAAATGCATTGAACGGCAGGAATGTTTTGCAACTGGCGATTTTATCGCGCATGAAGTTATTTCTCCGTCCAATTCAACTACAAGAATTACCCGCAGAAGCGCCGGACACACTCAAGTTTTCGCGATCCGGTAACTATATCAATGTTCATAATCCATCACCTTTTTATGTCACCCTGGTTAACTTACAAGTGGGCAGCCAAAAGTTGGGGAATGCTATGGCTGCACCCAGAGTTAATTCACAAATTCCCTTACCCTCAGGAGTGCAGGGAAAGCTGAAATTTCAGACCGTTAATGATTATGGTTCAGTAACCCCGGTCAGAGAAGTGAACTTAAACTAACCGAATCATCTGACAATATCAGAGCTAATTATGAAAATACCCACTACTACGGATATTCCGCAGAGGTATACCTGGTGTCTGGCCGGAATTTGTTATTCATCTCTTGCCATTTTACCCTCCTTTTTAAGCTATGCGGAAAGTTATTTCAACCCGGCATTTTTATTAGAGAATGGCACATCCGTTGCTGATTTATCGCGCTTTGAGAGAGGTAATCATCAACCTGCGGGCGTGTATCGGGTGGATCTCTGGCGTAATGATGAGTTCATTGGTTCACAGGATATCGTATTTGAATCGACAACAGAAAATACAGGTGATAAATCAGGTGGGTTAATGCCCTGTTTTAACCAGGTATTCCTTGAACGAATTGGCCTTAATAGCAGTGCATTTCCCGAGTTAGCCCAGCAGCAAAACAATAAATGCATCAATTTACTGAAAGCTGTACCTGATGCCACAATTAACTTTGATTTTGCAGCGATGCGCCTGAACATCACGATTCCTCAGATAGCGTTGTTGAGTAGCGCTCACGGTTACATTCCGCCTGAAGAGTGGGATGAAGGTATTCCTGCTTTACTCCTGAATTATAATTTCACCGGTAACAGAGGTAATGGTAACGATAGCTATTTTTTTAGTGAGCTCAGCGGGATTAATATTGGCCCGTGGCGTTTACGCAACAATGGTTCCTGGAACTATTTTCGCGGAAATGGATATCATTCAGAACAGTGGAATAATATTGGCACCTGGGTACAGCGCGCCATTATTCCGCTGAAAAGTGAACTGGTAATGGGAGACGGCAATACAGGAAGTGATATTTTCGATGGCGTTGGATTTCGTGGTGTACGGCTTTACTCTTCCGATAATATGTATCCTGATAGCCAGCAGGGGTTTGCCCCAACGGTACGTGGGATTGCCCGTACGGCGGCCCAGCTAACGATTCGGCAAAATGGTTTTATTATCTATCAAAGCTATGTTTCCCCCGGCGCTTTTGAAATTACAGATTTGCACCCGACATCTTCAAATGGCGATCTGGACGTCACCATCGACGAACGCGATGGTAATCAGCAGAATTACACAATTCCGTATTCAACAGTGCCAATTTTACAACGCGAAGGGCGTTTCAAATTTGACCTGACGGCGGGCGATTTTCGTAGCGGTAATAGTCAGCAATCATCGCCTTTCTTTTTTCAGGGCACGGCACTCGGCGGTTTACCACAGGAATTTACTGCCTACGGCGGGACGCAATTATCTGCCAATTACACCGCCTTTTTATTAGGGCTGGGGCGCAACCTCGGGAACTGGGGCGCAGTGTCGCTGGATGTGACCCATGCGCGCAGCCAGTTAGCCGACGACAGTCGTCATGAGGGGGATTCCATTCGCTTCCTCTATGCGAAATCGATGAACACCTTCGGCACCAATTTTCAGTTAATGGGTTACCGCTATTCGACACAAGGTTTTTATACCCTTGATGATGTTGCGTATCGTCGAATGGAGGGGTACGAATATGATTACGATTACGACGGTGAGCATCGCGATGAACCGATAATCGTGAATTACCACAATTTACGCTTTAGCCGTAAAGACCGTTTGCAGTTAAATATTTCACAATCACTTAATGACTTTGGCTCGCTTTATATCTCTGGTACCCATCAAAAATACTGGAATACTTCGGATTCAGATACCTGGTATCAGGTGGGGTATACCAGCAGCTGGGTTGGCATCAGTTATTCGCTCTTATTTTCGTGGAATGAATCTGTAGGGATCCCCGATAACGAACGTATTGTCGGACTTAATGTTTCAGTGCCTTTCAATGTTCTGACCAAACGTCGCTACACCCGGGAAAATGCGCTCGACCGCGCTTATGCCTCCTTTAACGCCAACCGTAACAGCAACGGGCAAAATAGCTGGCTGGCAGGCGTTGGTGGGACCTTACTGGAAGGCCACAACCTGAGTTATCACGTAAGCCAGGGCGATACTTCGAACAATGGGTACACGGGCAGCGCCACGGCAAACTGGCAGGCCGCTTACGGTACGCTGGGGGTCGGGTATAACTACGACCGCGATCAACATGACGTTAACTGGCAGCTGTCTGGTGGTGTGGTCGGACATAAAAATGGCATAACGCTGAGCCAGCCTTTAGGGGATACCAATGTTTTGATTAAAGCGCCTGGCGCAGGCGGTGTACGCATTGAAAATCAAACTGGCATTTTAACCGACTGGCGCGGCTATGCGGTGATGCCGTATGCCACGGTTTATCGGTATAACCGTATCGCGCTTGGGTAATGACTCCAACTTATTGATAGTGTTTTATGTTCAGATAATGCCCGATGACTTTGTCATGCAGCTCCACCGA
>NZ_JAYQWM010000033.1:0-45474 GCF_036662595.1 Escherichia sp. Lx600-2
TGATAGAAACAGAAGCCACTGGAGCACCTCAAAAACACCATCATACACTAAATCAGTAAGTTGGCAGCATCACCAATAATTCAATCTTTTGACCTGAAATAGATATTTGAAAACTGGAATTTGCGAGGCGGGTAATTAGACACTACTTTACAGGTAATTTACCCTATAAATATGAGGGATAAAAATATTGTGCACGGTATACAAATAAGTAACAAAAGAGAATATATTCCGGCACCTTCGCTACATAAAAGGTGCCGAAAATAACGCAAGAAATTATTTTTCCGGCAGTTTTATATCTTTAAACATGACCTCAATTTCTTCATTGGAGCGCAATGCGACAGCCGCATCAACGACATCACGCGTTAAATGCGGTGCAAAACGCTGAATGAAATCATACATATAACTGCGCAAAAAAGTACTACGGCGAAAACCAATTTTGGTTGTACTGTGGCTGAAGATATCGTGAGCATCAACGCGCACAAGGTCCGGATCGGCGACCGGATCCACCGCCATGCTGGCAATGACCCCTACCCCCAGCCCTAACCGGACGTAAGTTTTAATGACGTCAGCATCCGTTGCCGTGAAAACGATACGCGGCGTTAGCCCTGCGCGATTAAAGGCAGTATCCAGTTCTGAACGTCCGGTAAAGCCGAAGGTATATGTCACCAACGGATATTGCGCCAGTTCTTCAATGGTAATGGCTTTTTTGCCTGCCAGCGGGTGATCCGGAGTGACTACAATAGCCCGATTCCAGTGGTAGCACGGTAACATCACTAAATCTTCATACAGATGCAGCGCTTCTGTGGCGATAGCGAAATCAGCATTGCCTTTAGAGACGGCATCAGCAATTTGTGTCGGCGAGCCCTGGTGCATATGCAAAGAAACGCGAGGATAACGCTCAATAAAGCCTTTGATGACGTTTGGTAATGCGTAGCGTGCCTGGGTATGCGTGGTGGCGATATACAGTGAGCCTTTATCCGGCCAGGTGTGCTCTCCGGCAACCGATTTTATGGCATCGACTTTCGACAGGACTTCGCGAGCGATACGAATTATTTCTTGCCCTGCTGGCGTTACCTGCGTCAGGTGCTTGCCGCTTCGGGAAAAAATTTGAATGCCTAGCTCGTCTTCCAGCATTCTGACTTGTTTACTGATCCCGGGTTGTGATGTGTAAAGTCCTTCCGCTGTTGATGAGACATTCAGGTTATGATTGACCACCTCAACAATATAGCGAAGTTGTTGTAATTTCATGTTAAACCATCCACTTAGACGCCATCAGAACATCGTTTTTTCGTCACACCTGGCGGGTGACTAATACGATTTAATAATAAAAAAGGTGCTAACTATAACCACTATATCATTTATAGCCTTAGTGTATAGGTGTGAAGAAAAAATAATATGCAATAAAAAAGGGCCGCTTTCGCGACCCTTTGTTTATAAAAACCTGACAGAATTAAAGGTTATTTTTTCCCTTCAACCCATTTGCCATCAACATAAAATGCTGACCAGCCAGTCGCCTTTCCGTCTTTTTCCGAAGAGACATATTGCTGTTTGGTTTTACGGCTAAAGCGAACCATGGTCTTATTACCTTCCGGATCCTGCTGCGGCGCATCGGCCAGATAACGCAGTTTTTCCGGCAGACGGTCGCGGAAGCGATACAGCTCTTCCACCAGCGGCGCACGCGTTTCACGCGATTTCGGGAAAGTGTTGGCAGCCAGGAAAACACCCGCAGCGCCGTCACGCAACACGAAATAAGCATCTGATTTTTCGCAAGGTAGTTCTGGCAGAGGAACCGGATCTTCTTTCGGTGGAGCCACTTCGCCGTTACGTAAAATCTTACGCGTGTTTTTACACTCTTCGTTGGTGCAGGCCATGTATTTACCGAAACGCCCCATTTTCAGGTGCATTTCAGAGCCACATTTTTCACACTCAACGATCGGGCCGTCATAACCTTTAATGCGGAATTCGCCCTCTTCGATCTCGTAACCGTCGCAGGTTGGGTTATTACCACAGACATGCAACTTACGTTTCGGATCGATGAGATAGCTGTCCATCGCCGTGCCGCATTTCGGGCAACGACGTTTTGCGCGCAGCGCATTGGTTTCAGCGTCTTCGCCTTCCAGCACGTTCAGCACTTCGTTTTCCGGCACCAGGTTAATGGTGGTTTTGCAACGCTCTTTCGGCGGCAGCGCATAACCAGAACAGCCAAGGAATACCCCGGTGCTCGCTGTGCGAATCCCCATTTTGCGACCACAAGTCGGGCAGTCAATGCTGGTCAGAACCATCTGGTTCGGGCGCATACCACCCTCTTCCGGATCTTTTTCAGCTTTATCTAACTGCTGGGTGAAATCCGAGAAGAAGTGATCCAGTACAGCTTTCCACTCTGCTTCGTGATTTGCCACCTGGTCAAGGCTGTTTTCCATCTGCGCGGTGAAGTCGTAGTTCATTAACTCGCGGAAATTTTCTTCCAGGCGATCGGTGACGATTTCGCCCATTTTTTCCGCATAGAAACGACGGTTTTCTACACGCACATAGCCACGATCCTGAATGGTCGAAATGATCGACGCATAGGTAGACGGACGACCGATACCGCGTTTTTCCAGTTCTTTAACCAGCGATGCTTCACTGAAACGGGCTGGCGGCTTGGTAAAGTGCTGGGCTGGTGTCAGTTCAACGAGCGTCAGAGCATCGCCTTTATCGACTGCCGGTAAGATACGATCTTCATCGCCTTTACGCAGTGCAGGCATCACTTTTGTCCAGCCATCAAAGCGCAAAATACGACCGCGTGCTTTCAGGCGGAAATCGCCCGCACCAACGGTCAGCGTCGTGGAGTCATATTTCGCTGGGGTCATCTGGCAGGCAACGAACTGACGCCAGATTAACTGGTACAGTTTCTGCGCATCTGCTTCCATATCCTTCAGCGATTCCGCCATCACATTGACGTCAGAAGGACGAATCGCTTCGTGCGCTTCCTGTGAGTTTTCTTTGCTGGCGTACTGATTCGGACTTTCCGGCAGATATTTCTTACCAAAATTATCGCTGATATAACCGCGAACCATATTTACCGCGTCCTGACTCAGGTTAGTGGAGTCGGTACGCATGTAAGTGATATAGCCTGCTTCATACAAACGCTGCGCCATCATCATGGTTTTTTTCACGCCAAATCCAAGACGGGTGCTGGCAGCTTGTTGCAGCGTAGAGGTAATAAAAGGAGCGCCAGGTTTACTGGTTGTCGGTTTGTCTTCACGTTCCAGCACGCTGTAGCGCGCTTTTTCCAGCAGACTTACCGCAGCCTGAGTTTGTTCTTTGTTGACCGGACGGAACGGTTTGTCGTTCTGATGAGTCACCTGCAACGCCAACGCTTCACCAGATGGCGTGGTCGTGCTGGCATCGACTTCCCAGAACTCTTCCGGCACGAACGCTTTAATTTCACGCTCACGCTCGACCACCAGGCGAACCGCCACCGACTGCACACGACCGGCAGACAGACCACGAGCGATCTTTTTCCATAGCAGCGGCGAAACCATATACCCCACCACGCGGTCCATAAAGCGACGCGCCTGCTGGGCATTAACACGATCAATATTCAGCTCACCCGGTTTGTTAAATGCCTGGCGGATCGCGTTTTTAGTAATTTCGTTAAACACCACTCGGCTATAGCGCGCATCATCACCACCAATCACTTCCCGCAGGTGCCATGCAATGGCTTCCCCTTCGCGGTCAAGGTCGGTTGCGAGATAGATGTGGTCGGCTTTTTCAGCCAGTTGTTTCAGTTCAGAGACGACCTTCTCTTTACCAGGCAACACTTCATAGTGCGCCTCCCAATTGTGCCACGGGTCAACCCCCATACGGTTGACGAGAGCGCCACGTTCATCCTTTTTAGGCTTTTTAGCCGTCTTGGTGGAGGTAGAGTCGGCACTCTTTTTGGCAGCTGAGCCACTGGTCGGCAAATCGCGGATGTGACCGACGCTGGATTTCACCACGTAGTCACTACCCAGATACTTGTTGATCGTTTTGGCTTTTGCCGGGGACTCAACGATGACAAGAGCTTTACCCATATTCACCTTACCTAATTTGATTCTTCCAGGAATGCGTCGCACGTTGATAAACCTTCCACTGGCAACGAGTTACCGATATGGACTCGTTCTCTGCGGATATCAACCCCTTGTCGTGACTCTGTTCACGAAAATTCAGGTGACTGAGTTAACAGGTCTTGGCCTACAGGCGCTATAGCACGACGGAATTTTGGTCGAATGTCAAGCAAATCTATTGCCAGATTGACGAAAGCGTCACACTGTACCTGATAAAATCCGATACGCAACTTTATTAGCATGCAAAATCCAAAGTTGCCAGTAAGGCGCTCTTGCCACCAGCGTGGTATATTTGTCTGCAAGCCATGCCTGGCGTAGACTAATGTCCTTGTTTAAGGAGTAAATAATGAACAAAGAGACACAACCCATCGACCGCGAAACGCTGTTGAAAGAGGCCAACAAAATCATTCGTGAGCATGAGGATACGCTCGCAGGGATTGAAGCCACCGGCGTCACGCAGCGTAATGGCGTGCTGGTATTTACCGGCGACTACTTTTTAGATGAACAAGGATTGCCAACAGCCAAAAGCACCGCGGTGTTTAATATGTTCAAACACTTGGCCCATGTGCTTTCAGAAAAATATCACCTGGTTGATTAAAGCAAAACGCGAGGTCTTACCCTCGCGTTTGTCTTTTACATCAATGGCTTTTGCCCACGCTGCCACCAGCGTAGCAATAATCGATCTGCGCTCTCTGCCGCGCTGCCGGTGAATCGGTCAATGAGTCGTTTACGCTGCATATAGCGTACATTGACCACTTCTCGGCCTTCCATCAGGCTAAGAATAACTTCATCACTGGTGTTGATTTCATCAACCAGGCCTTTCTCTACCGCCTGTTGTCCGTACCAGTGTTCACCCGTTGCCACCTGTTCAATATCCAGAGACGGACGCATACGCTTCACAAAATCTTTAAATAACTGATGCGTTTCGTTCAGCTCTTCGCGGAATTTCTCCCGCCCTTCTTCGGTATTTTCACCCAGCAAGGTCAGCGTACGCTTATACTGCCCGGCGGTGTGCAGTTCGATATCAATATCTTTGCTTTTCAGGAAGCGGTTAAAGTTGGGCATTTGCGCCACCACCCCAATGGAACCCACAATAGCAAACGGTGCGGAAACAATTTTGTCCGCCACACAGGCCATCATGTAACCGCCGCTGGCAGCAACTTTGTCTACCGTAACAGTTAAAGGAATGTTTTTATCACGCAGACGCTGCAGCTGCGAAGCCGCCAACCCGTAACCATGCACCATGCCACCAGGGCTTTCCAGACGGAGCACAACCTGATCCTGCGGTTTGAATGCTGCGAGTACAGCCGTTATCTCTTCACGTAGCGAGTTCACTTCATGGGCGTCCATGCTGCCTTTAAAATCCAGCACCCAGACGCGGGGTTTACTGTCAGTTGACACCTCGCCCAGTTTGGCTTTCGCTTTTGCTGCTTTCGCTTCTTGCTTGTGCTTTTTCTTCTGCGCTTTGTGCCACTGTTTTTGCTGATGTGAGTCCATCAGCGCCGCGGCCAGTTCTTCTTTCATCTCCTTATACTGTTCGCTGAGATTGTTGACCCGTAACTCGCCACGCTGGCGTTTATTACGTTGAGCAACATTGACAATAATGGCGGCAATCGCCGCAATCGCTAGCACAACGGTAACGATTTTCGCCAAAAACAAACCATATTCAGACAACAATTCCACGAGTCCCCACCTTGGTTAAACAACGCTTTGGCTCACAGTTTACAACAGGCATGTTAAGCCGTCTCGCAGAGATGTTATTGCAGCGAAAGTATGACAAAGCATCCATTTTGCGGTGTTATCGCCCCAGGCTGATTGAAATGCCCTTCTGTTTCAGGCATAAAGCCCCAAAGTCATAAAGTACACTGGCAGCGCGACAGACAACGTCGTTGAGGAGTAGCCATGCATTACCAGCCAAAACAAGATTTACTCAATGATCGCATTATCCTGGTGACGGGAGCCAGTGATGGTATTGGTCGTGAAGCCGCGATGACGTATGCACGCTATGGTGCGACAGTGATTCTGTTGGGCCGTAATGAAGAAAAATTACGTCAGGTAGCCAGCCACATAAACGAAGAAACTGGGCGTCAGCCACAGTGGTTTATTCTCGATTTGCTGACCTGCAGGTCCGAAGATTGCCAACAACTGGCACAGCGCATTGCCGTTAATTATCCGCGTCTGGATGGTGTTTTGCATAATGCCGGATTGCTCGGCGATGTTTGCCCAATGAGCGAACAAAATCCACAGGTCTGGCAGGACGTCATACAGGTCAACGTTAATGCTACCTTTATGCTCACCCAGGCACTGCTTCCTTTATTACTCAAATCGGACGCCGGTTCACTGGTCTTTACTTCATCAAGCGTTGGACGTCAGGGACGAGCCAACTGGGGCGCATATGCAGCCTCGAAATTTGCCACCGAAGGGATGATGCAGGTACTGGCCGATGAATATCAGCAGCGCCTGCGCGTCAACTGCATTAACCCAGGCGTTACGCGCACCGCAATGCGTGCCAGCGCCTTCCCGACCGAAGATCCACAGAAACTTAAAACACCCGCTGATATCATGCCGCTCTACCTCTGGCTGATGGGCGATGACAGCCGCCGTAAAACCGGCATGACCTTTGACGCCCAACCGGGCCGTAAACCAGGAATTTCCCAATGAGTGATGAACGCTACCAACAGCGTCAGCAGCGAGTGAAAGAAAAAGTAGATGCTCGTGTGGCCCAGGCCCAGGATGAACGCGGTATTATCATCGTCTTTACCGGTAATGGAAAAGGCAAAACCACCGCGGCATTTGGTACGGCAACACGCGCAGTTGGTCATGGAAAAAAAGTGGGCGTCGTGCAGTTTATCAAAGGCACCTGGCCTAATGGCGAACGCAATCTGCTGGAGCCACACGGCGTTGAGTTTCAGGTAATGGCAACGGGCTTTACCTGGGATACACAAAACCGCGAGTCTGATACCGCCGCCTGCCGCGAAGTCTGGCAACATGCAAAGCGAATGCTTGCTGATTCCTCACTGGATATGGTTTTGCTTGATGAGCTGACTTATATGGTGGCGTATGACTATTTGCCACTGGAAGAAGTGGTGCAGGCGTTAAATGAACGTCCACATCAACAGACGGTGATTATCACGGGTCGAGGCTGTCATCGGGATATTCTTGAACTGGCGGATACGGTGAGTGAGCTGCGCCCCATCAAACATGCGTTTGATGCCGGTGTAAAAGCGCAGATAGGGATCGATTATTAATCTGTAAAAATGCCGGATATGACGTCCGGCATACTTTGATTAACCGCTATTACGCCCGCCAGAACGACGACCGCCGCTCACCTGACTGTGACGTTTCACCGCACGACGAATCTGATTCGCCTTCATGCGACGACGGTCTTTTTCTACAGCGACTTTAGAGCTGGTTTCTGGCGGTAGCTCCACCAGTTCGCGCAGATAGTTAGTCTGGGCGAGGTCCAGCTCCGTCCAGCCACCGCGTGGCAGACCTTTTGGCAGTGGGATATCACCGTAACGAACACGGATCAGGCGGCTCACCTGCACACCAACCGCTTCCCACAGTCGACGAACTTCACGGTTACGGCCTTCGGTCAGAGTCACGTTGTACCACTGGTTGATCCCTTCGCCGCCGCTGAACTTGATGGTTTTAAAAGCTGCCGGACCATCTTCCAACTGCACGCCACGACTCAAATCACGCAGTTTCGCGTCGTCAACCTGACCAAATACACGCACGGCATATTCACGTTCAACTTCACGGCTTGGATGCATTAAACGGTTTGCCAGTTCACCATCGGTGGTGAACAGCAGCAGACCACAGGTATTAACGTCCAAGCGACCCACGGCAATCCAGCGTGCGCCACGCAGTTTTGGCAGACGGTCAAACACCGTTGGACGTCCTTCCGGATCGTTACGGGTACACAACTCACCTTCCGGTTTGTAATAGGCCAGAACGCGACAAATTTGTTCAGCGGACTCACGTACCGAAATCAGGTGACCATCGATACGGATTTTCAATCCAGGGGTAACTTCAACACGATCGCCGAGTTTAGCAATTTTGCCATCAACACTCACACGACCGGCTTCAATAATAGATTCGATTTCACGGCGAGAACCGTGGCCGGCACGCGCCAGCACTTTCTGTAGCTTTTCGCTCATAGAGCTTCCTTTTGGTGTCGCCTTCCCAGGCGTCTGATATGCTTTTGTGCAACAGTGAGTCAGAACTTACATCTGACTCACTGATAGTAAAGTCTGTTTGAACTCTTCAGGCCTTAAGTAAACGAACTTGACGTTTCAACTGGCCTGGCTTTGAGGCGCAACATACTACACTATCTTTATGGTTAAAGCTTGTTTCGATTAACATCAGCTTGATTACCAGCCACCACCGCCTCCGCCACCCGCGCCGCCGCCAGCACCACCACCGGAATAACTTCGCCCCAACAAACTGGTATTGGCCCCCAGACTCAGGTGCATCTGTAATGAGAACAAAACGCCACTACAGGCAATTTCCGGGGCGCTAACAGCCGCTGTGAGTGATGGGGTGATACGTGCAACCCATTCTCTTCCAAGGTTTGCTGAGACTGCCCAACCTGGCAACGCGTAATCCAGTTTCCGTGTTTCCCCTTTCCGCCGCCGCCCACTGTGTGTTGCCGCCTCTTTACGCGCAAGATAGTTAACGATAGCTTCACCGTGGGCATAACGTTGTTGCCCAGTTTGGGTAAACTTTGGCAGAAAAATATACCCCATACCAGTGAGATAACCGGTCAGGAAAACAGCGCTAAAATACCCCGCTGGCATATACCAGTAAAAGAATACATCTCCGACATTGATATAGAGAGAATAAAAGGCCACGCCTGAACAAATCAGCGGTAAAAACAAAGTGATGATTACACGATTAACGCAAGGCTTGTCATCATCGCGGGCAAACAAAAGCTCAAGGGAACAAAATAAAAAAGGAAGAAGCCAGCAGATCATAATAAACATATCGCCCACCAGACTCATTCCTGCCCAGCCTACAGGACTCAGGTTACCGTAAAGAATGACCGCCAATATTGCCAGTCCACCCCATTGCAAAAAAGTATCAGGCCGGTAAAACGAAGACTTTTTACGCGGCAGATAAAATTTCTGCATCCGTAAAAATGCCCTGCGTAAGACTCTGTTGCGTCTCCCCGTAAGAACGACCTTATCGCCTTTACGAAATAACGCTTCCAGTAATAACTGCTCTGCGGGCAGTAATAACTCATTATTTCTGGTCGCGCCTTCATTAACACGAATCAGGATTTGCTGGTTCTTATCATACTGATCTTCCAGATGAATTTTTCCTTTCACAATCAGATTTACGATATCGGCACAAAACCCTTTATCGTCGTAAACCAGCTTCGCATCGAGACGTAACATGCCGGGCGTGTAATCTGGCGGAATGACATCGGTTTCAATCACATCTACCGGCGTAAATTGCGGCCTGCGCTTCCAGAGATATAACCATCCACAAACCAGGAATAGACACGGAAACCAAATTAACAACGATGATGTGGAGGGTAAAAGAAGATGGCTGAAAATATTCGTCGTTTGTGGAGCCGAGGCATTGCTAAGTAAAGCGTGAGGCCAGCGGTAGAGTACCGTGAAATCTTCACGATAAAACGGATCGCGGGATTCAATTCTTCCGTCCTCAAGGATGCGGCCATTTCGATATGTGTCGCCCTCTTCTCCAGTAAAGAGATCGATTTCGCTAAATGGATTACCCGCGATATCAGGGAACTTGAGTGAAAATAGGGTCTTATAGATTTCAAACGGCCAGTGGTTACCAGTCACGTTCCAGATTAACAGATCTGAATCTCCCTCACGCTGGAAAGCATTTTTAACCTGATAATGAATTTGATAATGATAGTCGCCTTGAGGCAAGAAACGTTGTTTATCGCCCACGACAATACTCATTAACCCGATATGCCAGTCATGATGCCAGGGTTCAGGAATACCATCACGGGTGACGCCAACAATATGATAGTTCAGCAGTGCAGCGTCCCCATCAGGCTGCATCCATAGTCGTGGTAAATCACGATAAAATCCGTGCTTAATCTGCTGATTTCGCGCCTGAAAATGAATGTTCTCTTTGATGTCGAGCACCCCATCCGGTTGCAGAGTGGCTTCAACATCAAAGAGCGAGATCCCTTCTTCATAAGAAGGGATCTCCTTGTTTTCTGCATAACTTAGAGATGATACAAACAGCCCTGCTATCAACAGCAAAATGCAGCGAAACTTCCCTGCCATAGTCTTCCATCCGTGGAACGCAATTTGTTATAAGAAAGGCTTCACATCACCTACGCCTTCACGCACCACGACCGGCGTATCATCGGTAAGATCAATAACCGTTGTTGGTTTCTGCCCGAGATAGCCGCCGTGAATAATCAAATCTACCTGTTTTTCCAGACGGTCTTTAATTTCTTCGGGATCGGATTCGGTAAATTCGCTGCCTGGCAGCATTAGCGAAGTGGAAAGCATCGGTTCGCCCAGTGCTTCAAGCAACGCCTGCGCAATCGGGTTAGAAGGCACACGCATACCGATGGTTTTGCGTTTTTCCTGCAACAGACGGCGCGGCACTTCCTTCGTCCCCTTCAGGATGAAGGTATAGTTGCCCGGCGTGTTGTTTTTCATTAAACGAAACGCAACGTTATCGACAAATGAATAGGTCGAGAGTTCAGAAAGATCGCGACACATCAGGGTAAAGTTGTGACCGTCCGGCAGCTGGCGAATACGACAAATACGCTCCATGGCGTTTTTATCTTCAATTTTACAGCCGAGCGCATAGCCGGAATCAGTTGGATAAACAATCACCCCGCCTTTACGCACGATCTCCACCGCCTGGTTGATCAGACGTTGCTGTGGGTTATCAGGATGAATATAAAAAAACTGGCTCATAATTCCCTCTCTGTGGTGTTCTGCGGCTGTTCCCATAGCTGCCAGACGCCTTCAACGCCTGCGGGCAGCCAGAGTTTACGACCCAGTTCGATCCACGGGCATGGCTGATGAAAATCAGATCCTTGTGATGCCCATAAATGATGCTGACGCGCAAGTGTCGCCAGCTGGGTGCGTTCATTGGGCGATTGCTGGCACTGCGCGACTTCCATCGCGTCGCCGTCGTGTTCGGCAAAATGCGCAACCAATCTTTTCAGCCATTTAGCACTAAGATTGTACCGCCCAGGATGAGCTAGCACCGCCTTACCGCCAGAATGATGAATGACATCAATAGCTTGTTCTATTGTACACCACTGTGGCGGAACGTATCCGGTTTTCCCGCGCGCCAGATACTTTTTAAAGACATCCGCCATTGAACTGGCTTTGCCGCACTCAACAAGGAAACGCGCAAAATGACCGCGCGTCACTGCGCCGCCCTGCGCCAGTCGTTGTGCGCCTTCCAGCGCCCCAGGTATTTGCGCTTTTTCAAGTCTTTCGGCAATGAGCTGCGCCCGCTGATTGCGCCGTTCTGTCTGCTGCGCGAGGAACTCACACATTAGCAGATGAGTAATATCAATATTCAGCCCGACAATATGAATTTCATGATTTTCCCAGACCGTGGAAATTTCCACGCCGGGAATAAGATTCAGCGCCAGTCCCGAACGTGAAATTTCCTCTCTTGCTGGCGCGATTGCAGCTGTGGTGTCATGGTCGGTGATCGCCAGGGTGCCGACGCGCATCTCGACTGCACGGTGCACCAATGCTTCTGGCGTCAGGCAGCCATCGGAAGCTGTGGTATGGCTGTGCAGGTCGTAAATCACTGCGTAATTCGTGTCGCTCAAGGCGCACTCCCGTTCTGGATAATGTTTTTTGCGCCGACATCATAACGGTTCTGGCAAATATTCTGAAATGAGCTGTTGACAATTAATCATCGAACCAGTTAACTAGTACGTAAGTTCACGTAAAAAGGGTATCGACAATGAAAGCAATTTTCGTACTGAAAGGTTGGTGGCGCACTTCCTGAAACGGGCAGTGTATTCACCATGCGTAAAGCAATCAGATACCCAGCCCGCCTAATGAGCGGGCTTTTTTTTGAACAAAATTAGAGAATAACAATGCAAACACAAAAACCGACTCTCGAACTGCTAACCTGCGAAGGCGCTTATCGCGACAATCCCACCGCGCTTTTTCACCAGTTGTGTGGGGATCGTCCGGCAACGCTGCTGCTGGAATCCGCAGATATCGACAGCAAAGATGATTTAAAAAGCCTGCTGCTGGTAGACAGTGCGCTGCGCATTACAGCTTTAGGTGACACTGTCACAATCCAGTCCCTTTCCGGCAACGGCGAAGCCCTGCTGACACTACTGGATAACGCCCTGCCTGCGGGTGTGGAAAATGAACAATTACCAAACTGCCGTGTGCTGCTCTTCCCCCCTGTTAGTCCACTGCTGGATGAAGACGCTCGCTTATGCTCCCTTTCGGTTTTTGACGCTTTCCGCTTATTGCAGAATCTGTTGAATGTACCGAAGGAAGAACGAGAAGCCATGTTCTTCGGCGGCCTGTTCTCTTATGACCTTGTGGCGGGGTTTGAAGATTTACCGCAACTGTCAGCGGAAAATAACTGCCCTGATTTCTGTTTTTATCTCGCTGAAACTCTGATGGTGATTGACCATCAGAAAAAAAGCACCCGTATTCAGGCCAGCCTGTTTGCTCCGAATGAAGAAGAAAAACAACGTCTCACTGCTCGCCTGAACGAACTACGTCAGCAACTGACCGAAGCCGCGCCGCCGCTGCCGGTGGTTTCCGTGCCGCATATGCGTTGTGAATGTAACCAGAGCGATGAAGAGTTCGGTGGCGTAGTGCGTTTGTTGCAAAAAGCGATTCGCGCCGGAGAAATTTTCCAGGTCGTGCCATCTCGCCGTTTCTCGCTGCCCTGCCCGTCACCGCTGGCGGCCTATTACGTGTTGAAAAAGAGTAATCCCAGCCCGTACATGTTTTTTATGCAGGATAATGATTTCACCCTGTTTGGCGCGTCGCCGGAAAGTTCGCTCAAGTATGACGCCACCAGCCGCCAGATTGAGATCTACCCGATTGCCGGAACACGTCCACGCGGTCGTCGTGCCGATGGTTCACTGGACAGAGACCTCGACAGCCGCATCGAACTGGAAATGCGTACCGATCATAAAGAGCTTTCTGAACATCTGATGCTGGTGGATCTCGCCCGTAATGATCTGGCACGCATTTGCACCCCCGGCAGCCGCTACGTCGCCGATCTTACCAAAGTTGACCGTTACTCTTACGTGATGCACCTGGTCTCCCGCGTGGTCGGTGAGCTGCGCCACGATCTCGACGCCCTGCACGCTTACCGCGCCTGTATGAATATGGGAACGTTAAGCGGTGCGCCGAAAGTGCGTGCTATGCAGTTAATTGCCGAGGCGGAAGGTCGTCGCCGCGGCAGCTACGGCGGCGCGGTAGGTTATTTCACCGCGCATGGCGATCTCGACACCTGCATTGTGATCCGCTCGGCGCTGGTGGAAAACGGTATCGCCACCGTGCAAGCCGGTGCTGGCGTAGTCCTTGATTCTGTTCCGCAGTCGGAAGCCGACGAAACCCGTAATAAAGCCCGCGCTGTACTGCGCGCTATCGCCACCGCGCATCATGCACAGGAGACTTTTTGATGGCTGACATTCTGCTGCTCGATAATATCGACTCTTTTACTTACAACCTGGCAGATCAGTTGCGCAGCAATGGGCATAACGTGGTGATTTACCGCAACCATATTCCGGCGCAAACCTTAATTGAACGCCTGGCGACGATGAGCAATCCGGTGCTGATGCTTTCTCCGGGGCCAGGTGTGCCGAGTGAAGCCGGTTGTATGCCAGAACTCCTCACCCGCTTGCGCGGTAAGCTGCCGATTATTGGCATTTGCCTCGGTCATCAGGCGATTGTCGAAGCCTACGGGGGGTATGTCGGTCAGGCGGGCGAAATTCTTCACGGTAAAGCCTCCAGCATTGAACATGACGGTCAGGCGATGTTTGCCGGATTAACAAACCCATTGCCGGTGGCGCGTTATCACTCGCTGGTTGGCAGTAATATTCCGGCCGGTTTAACCATCAACGCCCATTTTAATGGCATGGTGATGGCGGTGCGTCACGATGCAGATCGCGTTTGCGGATTCCAGTTCCACCCGGAATCCATTCTCACCACCCAGGGCGCTCGCCTGCTGGAACAAACGCTGGCCTGGGCGCAGCAGAAACTAGAGCCAACCAACACGCTGCAACCGATTCTGGAAAAACTGTATCAGGCGCAGACCCTTAGCCAGCAGGAAAGTCATCAGCTATTTTCAGCGGTGGTACGTGGCGAACTGAAACCGGAACAACTGGCGGCGGCGCTGGTGAGCATGAAAATTCGCGGCGAGCACCCGAACGAGATCGCCGGAGCAGCAACCGCGCTACTGGAAAACGCAGCGCCGTTCCCGCGCCCGGATTATCTGTTTGCTGATATCGTCGGTACTGGCGGTGACGGCAGCAACAGTATCAATATTTCTACCGCCAGTGCGTTTGTCGCCGCGGCCTGTGGGCTGAAAGTGGCGAAACACGGCAACCGTAGCGTCTCCAGTAAATCTGGTTCGTCCGATCTGCTGGCGGCGTTCGGTATTAATCTTGATATGAACGCCGATAAATCGCGCCAGGCGCTGGATGAGTTAGGCGTATGTTTCCTCTTTGCGCCGAAATATCACACCGGATTCCGCCACGCGATGCCGGTTCGCCAGCAACTGAAAACCCGCACCCTGTTCAATGTGCTGGGGCCATTGATTAACCCGGCGCATCCGCCGCTGGCGTTAATTGGTGTTTATAGTCCGGAACTGGTGCTGCCGATTGCCGAAACCTTGCGCGTGCTGGGGTATCAACGCGCGGCGGTGGTGCACAGCGGCGGGATGGATGAAGTTTCATTACACGCGCCGACAATCGTTGCCGAGCTGCACGATGGCGAAATTAAGAGCTATCAGCTCACCGCAGAAGACTTTGGCCTGACACCCTACCACCAGGAGCAACTGGCAGGCGGAACACCGGAAGAAAACCGTGACATTTTAACACGCTTGTTACAAGGTAAAGGCGACGCCGCCCATGAAGCAGCCGTCGCTGCGAACGTCGCCATGTTAATGCGCCTGCATGGCCATGAAGATCTGCAAGCCAATGCGCAAACCGTTCTTGAGGTACTGCGCAGTGGTTCCGCTTACGACAGAGTCACCGCACTGGCGGCACGAGGGTAAATGATGCAAACCGTTTTAGCGAAAATCGTCGCAGACAAGGCGATTTGGGTAGAAGCCCGCAAACAGCAGCAACCGCTGGCCAGTTTTCAGAATGAGGTTCAGCCGAGCACGCGACATTTTTATGATGCGCTACAGGGTGCGCGCACGGCGTTTATTCTGGAGTGCAAGAAAGCGTCGCCGTCAAAAGGCGTGATCCGTGATGATTTCGATCCAGCACGCATTGCCGCCATTTATAAACATTACGCTTCGGCAATTTCGGTGCTGACTGATGAGAAATATTTTCAGGGGAGCTTTGATTTCCTCCCCATCGTCAGCCAAATCGCCCCGCAGCCGATTTTATGTAAAGACTTCATTATCGACCCTTACCAGATCTATCTGGCGCGCTATTACCAGGCCGATGCCTGCTTATTAATGCTTTCAGTACTGGATGACGACCAATATCGCCAGCTTGCAGCCGTCGCTCACAGTCTGGAGATGGGGGTGCTGACCGAAGTCAGTAATGAAGAGGAGCTGGAGCGCGCCATTGCATTGGGGGCAAAGGTCGTTGGCATCAACAACCGCGATCTGCGTGATTTGTCGATTGATCTCAACCGTACCCGCGAGCTTGCGCCGAAACTGGGGCACAACGTGACGGTAATCAGCGAATCCGGCATCAATACTTACTCTCAGGTGCGCGAGTTAAGCCACTTCGCTAACGGTTTTCTGATTGGTTCGGCGTTGATGGCCCATGACGATTTGCACGCCGCCGTGCGTCGGGTGTTGCTGGGTGAGAATAAAGTATGTGGCCTGACGCGTGGGCAAGATGCTAAAGCAGCGTATGACGCGGGCGCGATTTACGGTGGGTTGATTTTTGTTGCGACATCACCACGTTGCGTCAACGTTGAACAGGCGCAGGAAGTGATGGCTGCGGCACCGTTGCAGTATGTTGGCGTGTTCCGCAATCACGATATTGGCGATGTGTTGGACAAAGCTAAGGTGTTATTACTGGCGGCAGTGCAACTGCATGGTAATGAAGATCAACAATATATCGACACATTGCGTGGCGCGCTGCCCGCAAACATTGCCATCTGGAAAGCATTAAGCGTCGGTGAAACCCTGCCCGCCCGCGAGCTTCAGCACGTTGATAAATATGTTTTAGACAACGGCCAGGGTGGAAGCGGGCAACGTTTCGACTGGTCACTGTTAAACGGTCAATCGCTTGGCAACGTTCTGCTGGCGGGGGGCTTAGGCGCAGATAACTGCGTGGAAGCGGCACAAACCGGCTGCGCCGGACTTGATTTTAATTCTGCTGTAGAGTCGCAACCGGGCATCAAAGATGCACGTCTTTTGGCCTCGGTTTTCCAGACGCTGCGCGCATATTAAGGAAAGGAAAAATGACAACATTACTTAACCCCTATTTTGGTGAGTTTGGCGGCATGTACGTGCCACAAATCCTGATGCCTGCTCTGCGCCAGCTGGAAGAAGCTTTTGTCAGCGCGCAAAAAGATCCTGAATTTCAAGCCCAGTTCAACGACCTACTGAAAAACTATGCCGGGCGTCCAACCGCACTGACCAAATGCCAGAACATTACGGCTGGGACGAAAACCACGCTGTATCTGAAGCGCGAAGATTTGCTGCACGGCGGCGCGCATAAAACTAACCAGGTGCTCGGTCAGGCTTTACTGGCGAAGCGGATGGGTAAAACCGAAATCATCGCCGAAACCGGTGCCGGTCAGCATGGCGTGGCGTCTGCCCTTGCCAGCGCCCTGCTCGGCCTGAAATGCCGTATTTATATGGGTGCCAAAGACGTTGAACGCCAGTCGCCTAACGTTTTTCGTATGCGCTTAATGGGTGCGGAAGTGATCCCGGTACATAGCAGTTCCGCCACGCTGAAAGATGCCTGTAATGAGGCGCTACGCGACTGGTCCGGCAGTTATGAAACCGCGCACTATATGCTGGGCACCGCGGCTGGCCCGCATCCTTACCCGACCATTGTGCGTGAGTTTCAGCGGATGATTGGCGAAGAAACCAAAGCGCAGATTCTGGAAAGAGAAGGTCGCCTGCCGGATGCCGTTATCGCCTGTGTTGGCGGCGGTTCGAATGCCATCGGTATGTTTGCAGATTTCATCAACGAAACCGACGTCGGCCTGATTGGTGTGGAGCCTGGTGGTCACGGTATCGAAACTGGCAAGCACGGCGCACCGCTAAAACATGGTCGCGTGGGCATTTATTTCGGTATGAAAGCGCCGATGATGCAAACCGAAGACGGGCAGATTGAAGAATCTTACTCCATCTCCGCCGGATTGGATTTCCCGTCTGTCGGCCCACAACACGCGTATCTTAACAGCACTGGACGCGCTGATTACGTGTCTATTACCGATGATGAAGCCCTTGAAGCCTTCAAGACGCTGTGCCTACACGAAGGGATCATCCCGGCGCTGGAATCCTCCCACGCCCTGGCCCATGCGCTGAAAATGATGCGCGAAAACCCGGAAAAAGAGCAGCTACTGGTGGTTAACCTTTCCGGTCGCGGCGATAAAGACATCTTCACCGTTCACGATATTTTGAAAGCACGAGGGGAAATCTGATGGAACGCTACGAATCTCTGTTTGCCCAGTTGAAGGAGCGCAAAGAAGGCGCATTCGTTCCTTTCGTCACGCTCGGGGATCCGGGCATTGAGCAGTCATTGAAAATTATCGATACGCTAATTGAAGCCGGTGCTGACGCGCTGGAGTTAGGTATCCCCTTCTCCGACCCACTGGCGGATGGCCCGACCATTCAAAACGCCACTCTGCGCGCCTTTGCGGCAGGTGTGATTCCGGCACAATGTTTTGAAATGCTGGCTCTGATTCGCCAGAAACACCCGACCATTCCCATTGGCCTGTTGATGTATGCCAATCTGGTGTTTAACAAAGGCATTGATGAGTTTTATGCCCAGTGCGAAAAAGTCGGCGTCGATTCGGTGCTGGTTGCCGATGTGCCAGTTGAAGAGTCCGCGCCCTTCCGCCAGGCCGCGTTGCGCCATAATGTCGCACCTATCTTCATCTGCCCGCCAAATGCCGATGACGACCTGCTGCGCCAGATAGCCTCTTACGGTCGTGGTTACACCTATTTGCTGTCACGAGCGGGCGTGACCGGCGCAGAAAACCGCGCCGCGTTACCCCTCAATCATCTGGTTGCGAAGCTGAAAGAGTACAACGCTGCACCTCCATTGCAGGGATTTGGTATTTCCGCCCCGGATCAGGTAAAAGCAGCGATTGATGCAGGAGCTGCGGGCGCGATTTCTGGTTCAGCCATTGTTAAAATCATCGAGCAACATATTAATGAGCCAGAGAAAATGCTGGCGGCACTGAAAGTTTTTGTACAACCGATGAAAGCGGCGACGCGCAGTTAATCCCACAGCCGCCAGTTCCGCTGGCGGCATTTTAACTTTCTTTAACGAAGCCGGAAAAATCCTAAATTCATTTAATATTTATCTTTTTACCGTTTCGCTTACCCCTGTCGAACGTCAACTTACGTCATTTTTCCGCCCAACAGTAATATAATCAAACAAATTAATCCCGCAACATAACACCAGTAAAATCAATAATTTTCTCTAAGTCACTTATTCCTCAGGCAATTGTTAATATATCAAGAACGTTCCTCATAATATATTTTCCCACTTTCTTCTCGTCACGCTTAATTTGACTAATTCTCATTAGCGACTAATTTTAATGAGTGTCGACACACAACACTCATATTAATGAAACAATGCAACGCAACGGGAGAAATAACATGGCCGAACATCGTGGTGGTTCAGGAAATTTCGCCGAAGACCGTGAGAAGGCATCCGACGCAGGCCGTAAAGGCGGTCAGCATAGCGGCGGTAATTTTAAAAATGATCCGCAACGCGCATCTGAAGCGGGTAAAAAAGGCGGTCAACAAAACAGTGGTAATAAATCAGGTAAATCCTGATTCACCGTTAATTATTAATATCAGCTGATAAAGATAATTGCATCTGCGGGCCATATGGCTCGCAGTGATTCCACTGGAGAAAAATATGAATATGAAGACCATTGAAGATGTATTTATTCACCTGCTTTCAGATACCTACAGCGCAGAAAAACAATTAACCCGGGCACTGGCAAAACTCGCAAGAGCAACATCAAACGAAAAATTAAGTCAGGCTTTTCATGCGCACCTCGAGGAAACACATGGACAGATTGAACGTATTGATCAAGTTGTGGAATCAGAATCGAATCTGAAAATTAAGCGCATGAAATGTGTGGCAATGGAAGGTCTTATTGAAGAAGCTAATGAGGTCATCGAAAGTACCGAGAAAAACGAAGTGCGTGATGCCGCACTGATTGCCGCAGCACAGAAAGTCGAGCATTATGAGATTGCCAGTTACGGGACATTAGCGACGCTGGCTGAACAATTAGGTTACCGTAAAGCAGCGAAGCTTCTGAAAGAAACCCTGGAAGAAGAAAAGGCCACCGACATCAAACTGACTGATCTGGCCCTTAATAACGTAAATAAGAAAGCCGAAAATAAAGCCTGAAATATGAACTTTAACTTTTAGTCATTTTATAAAGAGGACATTTTCATGAATCGTATTGAACATTATCATGACTGGTTACGTGACGCCCACGCAATGGAAAAGCAAGCCGAATCTATGCTTGAATCCATGGCCAGCCGTATAGATAATTATCCTGAACTACGCGCTCGTATTGAACAACATCTTAGTGAAACCAAAAACCAGATTGTTCAACTGGAAACTATTCTTGACCGTAATGACATTTCACGTTCAGTCATTAAAGATTCCATGAGTAAAATGGCTGCGCTTGGGCAGTCAATCGGTGGTATATTCCCTTCTGATGAAATAGTCAAAGGTTCTATTAGCGGGTATGTCTTCGAGCAATTTGAAATCGCCTGTTATACTTCACTATTAGCAGCAGCAAAAAATGCCGGTGATACAGCCTCAGTTCCGATCATCGAAGCGATTTTAAATGAGGAAAAGCAAATGGCCGACTGGCTGATTCAGCATATTCCGCAAACAACTGAGAAATTTTTAATTCGCTCTGAAACTGATGGCGTAGAAGCGAAGAAATAATACCCTTTATGCCATGTCCTTATTGACCCCGTATATTACGGGGTCGTTTTTGTGCGGAATTAAAAACGATATCCTGCTGAGAACATAAACACCCACGGATCGAGGCGTACGCTATCATGTTGCTGTGCACCGCCCAGTTTATAATTGGCGGTGGTATCGATATCCATGTACCAGACTGACATGTTAACCAACCAGTCACGGTTAATCAGATAATCAACCCCCACCTGCCCGGCAGCTCCCCAGGAATCTTTCAGACTGAGATCGGAAAGCCCCGCCTCTTTGCCATGATCGTTAAATCCATTATCAAAGAAGGTGGTGTAGTTAATACCTGCCCCAACATAAGGACGGAATTTGCTGCTGGCATCACCAAAATACCACTGCGCCATCAGTGTTGGCGGCAGATGATGAACGGTTGCAATATCGCCGGTCGCCCGGGTGCCGATTTTATGGCGGAACGGCGTCGCTGCCAGTAATTCCACACCAATGTTGTCGGTCGCCATATAAGTAAACGTCAGGCCCAGTTGAGTGTTATTGGTTACGCTGAATCCACCCAGACTTCCTAACGTACCACCAGCACCTTCTGTTGGACGTACGGTTGCAGAACCTGCACGCATAAAAAATTCGCCTGCTTCATGCGCAAAGGCACTGCCAGAGAGAAGAGTTGTTACTGCCAAAGCCGCCACTGTTAACTTTTTCATATCCGCTCCGTCGTTATGGTTATAAAAACGTGACGAATATACCTACATTGGAGTAACAAATGATCCTACATAGATCACATTACATATGATAATTCACCCTTTATTGATCTGGATTAATTTAGAAGTTGCATTGAGAATCCTGGTTAACGTGATTTAAATCAATTTTTAAATATTTTCGCTACGCAAATATTAACTCGTTCGCCACTTGCCGCGGTTTGCCCACGCCTGAAGGCCAGCAATTACCTCCGCTTTACAAAGATATGCTTTTCCATACAAGACCTGATGCTGCCACCCGAGGCTTAACCAGGGTACAATTGCCCGCTAATTAACACCTGCATAAAACTCAAGGAGAGTGCATGTCTATCACGGCGCAGTCCGTATACCGTGACACCGGAAATTTCTTCCGTAATCAATTTATGACCATTCTGTTGGTATCGTTGCTATGTGCGTTTATCACAGTGGTGTTAGGGCATGTTTTCTCACCCAGTGATGCACAGCTTGCGCAGCTCAATGACGGCGTGCCCGTTAGCGGCAGTAGTGGGTTGTTCGACCTGGTTCAGAATATGTCACCGGAACAGCAACAAATTTTGCTGCAGGCTTCAGCGGCGTCCACTTTTTCAGGATTAATCGGTAACGCCATTCTCGCCGGAGGCGTAATATTAATTATCCAGCTGGTGTCTGCGGGTCAGAGAGTCAGTGCGCTGCGAGCTATTGGTGCCAGTGCGCCGATATTGCCCAAGTTATTTATTCTGATTTTTCTGACTACCCTTTTAGTACAGATTGGCATCATGCTAGTGGTCGTTCCGGGAATTATCATGGCCATTTTACTGGCCCTGGCACCGGTGATGTTGGTACAGGACAAAATGGGCATTTTTGCCTCGATGCGTAGCAGTATGCGGCTGACTTGGGCGAATATGCGTCTGGTGGCACCCGCAGTACTGAGCTGGTTGCTGGCAAAAACACTGTTGCTGCTTTTTGCCTCTTCTTTTGCCGCATTAACCCCGGAAATTGGTGCCGTACTGGCGAACACCTTGAGCAACCTGATTTCAGCCGTATTGCTCATCTATCTGTTCCGTCTGTATATGTTGATTCGCCAATAACCTTAAGCATTTGATTACGGAATCGTAAAATGAAGCAGTTTCTTGATTTTTTACCGCTGGTTGTCTTTTTCGCGTTTTACAAGATTTATGACATCTATGCGGCTACTGCGGCGCTGATCGTCGCCACGGCGATTGTGCTTATCTATAGCTGGGTTCGCTTTCGTAAGGTTGAGAAGATGGCCCTGATCACTTTTGTTCTGGTGGTCGTCTTCGGTGGCTTGACGCTGTTCTTCCACAATGATGAGTTTATTAAATGGAAGGTTACAGTCATTTATGCTCTGTTTGCGGGAGCCCTGTTAGTCAGCCAATGGGTGATGGAAAAGCCGCTAATTCAGCGGATGCTGGGTAAAGAACTCACGCTACCGCAACCGGTATGGTCGAAGCTGAATCTGGCCTGGGCTGTTTTCTTTATCCTTTGCGGTCTGGCAAACATCTACATCGCATTCTGGCTGCCGCAAAATATTTGGGTCAACTTTAAAGTCTTTGGCCTGACCGCCCTTACCTTAATCTTCACATTGTTAAGCGGTATCTATATCTACCGCCACATGCCGCAGGAAGATAAATCCTAACCAGACTGCCAGTCCTTCGGGGCTGGCGCTGTATCTCCTCTGTTCTCCTCAGGAAAATCATAGTAGCATCGCGCCTGTGATTTTCCTTTTAAGTCGGTTTTACCATGTCTACAACACATAACGTCCCTCAGGGCGATCTTGTTTTACGTACTTTAGCCATGCCCGCCGATACCAATGCCAATGGTGACATCTTTGGTGGTTGGTTAATGTCACAAATGGATATTGGCGGCGCTATTCTGGCAAAAGAAATTGCCCACGGTCGCGTAGTGACTGTGCGGGTTGAAGGAATGACTTTCTTACGGCCGGTTGCGGTCGGCGATGTGGTGTGCTGCTATGCACGCTGTGTCCAGAAAGGGACGACATCGGTCAGCATTAATATTGAAGTGTGGGTGAAAAAAGTAGCGTCTGAACCAATCGGGCAACGCTATAAAGCGACAGAAGCATTATTTAAGTATGTCGCGGTTGATCCTGAAGGAAAACCTCGCGCCTTACCTGTTGAGTAATAATCAAAAGCCTCCGGTCGGAGGCTTTTGACTTTATGCTTACTGAATTTCGGTGGTGCCGTTAATTTTAAACAGGATGTTCACCACAATCCCACTGCCTGGCTTACCCGGCTCATAACGCCATCTGCGCATCGCATTTTTCACCTCACGCTCAAACATGTTCGCAGGCTTGGCTGAGAGGATTTGTACGTTATCCACGCGACCATCCGGCGTGACATCAAATTTAACTTTAACCTGCCCTTCAATGCGCAATGCCTGTGCTCGTGCCGGATACTGCGGCTGATTACGGCTTAATGCGCGTGGTCCTGAAGCCACACTGGTAACCGGCTTGCTGGTTGCAGCCGTTGCTGTACTTGATGTCGGGCGTGCCGGTGCCGTATTTTCAAACGGTGATGCCGGACGCGACTCTACGGGTTTGACATCGCGTTTTGGCTGCTCCTGTACCTTTTTCACCGGCTTCGGTTTTGGCTTAGGTTTCGGCTTCGGCTTTTCAATGACCACCGGTGCTTCTTTTGGCGGTTCGGGGATCGGCTCAGGTTCCGGTTCTGGCTCTACCACCGGCTCCGGTGGCGGCTGAACGGCTTGTGGCGGTTCGAGATCAGCAGGCGCAACCATCGTGACAGAAATCGGCTGCGCAGGCGCAGGTAGTTCAATAACCTGATGTACCGAGGTATAGAGCAGACCCGCCACAACAGCACCATGAATGCAGACCGAAAGTAACGTCGGCCAGGGGAAGCGGCGAGGTAAATCAAAGGTCATTGAAGCCATAATCATTTCAGTAGAAAAACCAGGCCTCGATTTTAAATGCAAATAGCAATCATATTCAATAAGGCAAGACGATCAGGATCAGTGAAAATGTCATTTTTGGCGTAATTGACCTTACTTTATGCATGGTCTTAACAAAGACATCATCTTTCCGTTGCAGATCTTCGCCCTTTCAAATAACGTACTTTACAACTTTCCCGAACAAGGAGTTGTGCCCGTGTTGTATGTTATTTACGCTCAAGACAAAGCTGATAGCCTCGAAAAACGCCTTTCCGTTCGTCCGGCACATTTAGCACGTTTACAGTTACTGCATGATGAAGGTCGTTTGTTGACAGCTGGTCCAATGCCAGCGGTAGACAGTAACGATCCAGGGGCTGCGGGATTTACTGGCTCAACCGTTATTGCTGAATTTGAATCGCTGGAAGCAGCTCAGGCCTGGGCCGATGCTGACCCGTACGTAGCGGCAGGTGTCTATGAACACGTTTCAGTGAAACCATTTAAGAAAGTGTTCTGAATAGAGATTCAATATTTAAGGGCACGGTTTTTGCAACCGTGTTCTTGTTTGGCCTTTCCTTATAGCCGGTCAGTGCATTCACCACCACAAGCAGATAATAACTTTATCTGTATTTCTTTATATGATGTGAGCATATTCAGGAAAAATGACCTTTCCTGAGGTACAGTTGCTCGCTCAAAACCTTTGATTACTGCGGATAAAGTCATCTACTATTGTTTAACACATTCACGCGCTGCATGTATGTTCAGAAAATGTGCACGCTAAGATAATTAAACAAAATTGTGGTTACAGAGGTATCAGTGAGTCACTGGGCTACATTCAAACAAACAGCAACAAATTTATGGGTGACCCTACGGCACGACATTCTCGCGCTGGCCGTCTTTTTAAATGGGTTGCTTATTTTTAAAACAATCTATGGTATGTCGGTAAATTTGCTTGATATTTTCCATATCAAAGCATTTTCAGAGTTGGATCTCTCCTTGCTGGCAAACGCCCCACTATTTATGCTCGGCGTCTTTCTTGTCCTGAACTCCATTGGCTTACTGTTCCGGGCAAAGCTCGCATGGGCAATCAGTATCATTTTGTTGCTGATAGCGCTAATTTACACCCTGCATTTTTATCCCTGGCTGAAATTTAGTATTGGATTTTGCATTTTTACGCTGGTGTTTTTGCTGATACTGCGCAAAGACTTCTCCCACAGTAGCGCCGCAGCCGGGACAATTTTCGCATTTATTAGTTTCACGACATTACTGTTTTACTCAACCTACGGTGCGCTTTATTTAAGCGAAGGTTTTAATCCGCGAATAGAAAGTTTGATGACCGCGTTCTATTTTTCGATAGAAACCATGTCAACCGTCGGCTATGGAGATATTGTCCCTGTTTCTGAATCAGCACGATTGTTCACTATTTCGGTCATTATTTCCGGCATTACCGTTTTTGCCACATCTATGACCTCAATTTTTGGTCCGCTTATCCGCGGGGGATTCAACAAACTTGTAAAAGGAAACAATCATACAATGCATCGTAAAGATCATTTTATTGTTTGCGGACATTCGATTCTCGCCATCAATACGATCCTGCAACTGAATCAACGCGGACAAAACGTAACGGTTATCAGCAACTTGCCTGAAGATGATATCAAGCAACTTGAGCAACGCTTAGGCGATAACGCTGATGTTATCCCCGGTGACAGTAATGACAGTTCAGTATTAAAGAAAGCGGGAATCGATCGTTGCCGGGCCATTCTGGCGCTGAGTGATAACGATGCAGATAACGCGTTTGTTGTACTCTCGGCAAAAGATATGAGCAGTGATGTCAAAACAGTTCTCGCCGTCAGTGATAGCAAAAACCTGAATAAGATTAAGATGGTACATCCGGATATCATTCTCTCACCGCAACTGTTTGGCAGCGAAATTCTGGCGCGAGTTTTAAATGGTGAAGAGATTAATAATGATATGCTCGTTTCAATGTTGTTGAACTCAGGTCATGGTATTTTCAGCGATAACGATGAACAAGAAACGAAAGCTGACAGTAAAGAATCGGCGCAAAAATAGAGTTTAAAGACGGAAGAGTAAACTTATTGGGCACCGCAATGGTGCCCAGAACATTTAGATATTGTAGATCGCAAACAATAACGAGTTACGCTGTTTGTTTAGAATGCACTTCCTGATGCTGTGGATACGCATATTTCGGCGCGACTGCCCCTCAAGCCAACGCGATTTACGTCGGCTAGCCTGACGCTGCATGCGCCAGCGCCCCACTTCCGTTCTACTCCGCTTCATGTTAACTACTCTATGCAATAACAGAATGGTCATTATACTCCCGCCCCCGACGCTGACCAGTGCTTTTCCCGCGTTTTTATTTGCCAGATGAATCCATATGCGTAAACTCATAACAATGCGCTTTCAAAAGGATTTCTAATCTATGACAACCGTTTATACGTTGGTGAGTTGGTTGGCCATTCTGGGATACTGGTTGCTCATTGCAGGCGTAACTTTACGCATTCTAATGAAACGACGCGCAGTTCCCTCCGCGATGGCCTGGCTGTTGATTATTTACATTCTGCCGTTAGTCGGAATTATTGCCTATCTTGCCGTTGGCGAGCTCCATTTAGGCAAACGCCGCGCTGAGCGCGCCAGAGCGATGTGGCCTTCCACCGCAAAATGGCTTAACGACCTTAAAGCCTGTAAGCATATCTTCGCCGAAGAAAATAGCAGTGTCGCTGCGCCATTATTCAAGCTTTGCGAGCGTCGTCAGGGGATCGCTGGGGTCAAAGGGAATCAGCTACAACTGATGACCGAGTCAGATGATGTGATGCAGGCGTTAATCCGCGACATCCAGCTCGCGCGCCATAATATTGAGATGGTGTTTTATATCTGGCAGCCCGGCGGCATGGCGGACCAGGTGGCTGAATCATTAATGGCGGCTGCACGGCGTGGTATTCATTGCCGATTGATGCTCGACTCCGCCGGGAGTGTAGCTTTTTTCCGCAGCCCGTGGCCCGAGCTAATGCGTAATGCCGGTATTGAAGTGGTCGAAGCCTTAAAGGTCAATCTGATGCGTGTGTTTTTACGCCGTATGGACCTGCGCCAACATCGCAAGATGATCATGATCGATAATTACATCGCGTACACCGGCAGCATGAATATGGTCGACCCTCGCTACTTCAAACAAGATGCGGGCGTAGGGCAATGGATTGATCTGATGGCGCGTATGGAAGGCCCCATCGCCACCGCGATGGGGATTATTTATTCCTGCGACTGGGAGATTGAAACAGGGAAACGTATTCTACCGCCACCACCTGATGTCAATATTATGCCGTTTGAGCAGGCCAGCGGTCACACCATTCACACAATTGCTTCTGGCCCCGGCTTTCCGGAAGATCTCATTCACCAGGCATTATTGACTGCGGCTTATTCGGCGCGTGAATATTTGATCATGACAACGCCCTACTTTGTGCCAAGCGATGATTTACTTCATGCGATTTGCACGGCGGCGCAGCGCGGGGTGGATGTCAGTATTATCCTTCCGCGAAAAAATGACTCGATGCTGGTCGGCTGGGCCAGTCGCGCATTCTTTACGGAACTGCTTGCTGCTGGGGTTAAAATTTATCAGTTTGAAGGCGGGTTACTGCATACCAAGAGCGTGCTGGTCGATGGCGAACTAAGTCTGGTTGGCACCGTTAACCTTGATATGCGTAGTCTGTGGCTGAATTTCGAGATTACCCTGGCAATCGACGATAAAGGTTTTGGTGCAGACCTTGCCGCCGTTCAGGACGATTATATTTCGCGTTCACGTCTGCTCGATGCCCGTTTATGGCTAAAACGTCCATTATGGCAACGTGTCGCCGAGCGACTGTTTTACTTCTTCAGCCCGTTGCTGTAAAACGTCGCCAACAGAGGTTAAACAGGTAGTGACTATGGATATGGATCTAAACAATCGCCTGACTGAAGATGAAACGCTTGAGCAGGCCTACGATATTTTTCTCGAACTGGCTGCCGACAATCTCGATCCAGCTGATGTTCTGCTGTTCAATCTTCAGTTTGAAGAGCGCGGCGGCGCGGAGTTATTCGATCCGGCGGAAGACTGGCAGGAACATGTTGATTTCGATTTGAACCCAGACTTTTTTGCCGAAGTGGTGATTGGTCTGGCGGACAGTGAAGATGGTGAAATCAACGATGTTTTCGCCCGCATTCTGTTATGCCGCGAAAAAGATCACAAACTTTGCCATATCATCTGGCGGGAATAAATAATCACTTTCGGCGTGAAAAAGGGCTGACAACTGTCAGCCCTTATTGTTTTTAAAGCGGATCGACTTTCAGGCAAGAAACGGCGTGTCTGAAACTCCCCTCCAGAACAGGACGTGTTTTGGCGCACTCCGGACCGGCAATCGGGCAACGGGTACGGAAAACACAACCGGAAGGCGGGTTGATCGGCGACGGCAATTCCCCTTCCAGTAACTGGATGGTTTTGTTCTTCTCCAGATCCGGATCAGGTATGGGGACTGCCGACATCAATGCCCTGGTGTAAGGATGTAGTGGATTGTGGTAGACCTCATCATAGGTCCCCAGTTCTACCGCATGGCCGAGATACATCACCAACACACGATCGGAAATGTGTTTTACCACGGCCAGGTCATGAGCGATAAAAATTAATGACAATCCCATCTCACGTTGCAATTGCTGGAGCAGGTTGACCACCTGTGCCTGAATTGACACGTCCAGCGCCGACACCGGCTCATCACAGATAATCAGCTTCGGTTCAAGAATAAGAGCACGCGCAATCCCGATACGCTGGCACTGCCCACCAGAGAACTCATGCGGATAGCGGTTAATCAGGTTAGGCAATAACCCGACTTTCAGCATCATCGCCTTCACGCGCTCGCGAACTTCCTGGCGTGACATTTTCGGATGATAGGTACGCAGTGGTTCAGCGATGATCTCGCCGATGGTCATACGCGGGTTTAGCGATGCCAACGGATCTTGGAAAATCATCTGAATATCACTGCGAACGGCACGCCATTCATCGGGTTTCATGCCCAGCAACTCTTTACCTAACCAGGCAACATGACCGTCGGTCGCTTTAACCAGGCCAATGATGGCGCGAGCAAAGGTGGACTTACCGCATCCCGATTCCCCTACCACACCTAATGTTTCCCCTTCATACAGGCGAAGAGTTACACCATCTACGGCTTTGAGAGTTTTCGGCGGTTGCCAGAACCACTGTTTGCCATCTTTGATTTCAAAGTGCACTTTCAGATCGGCGATTTCGAGGAGGACTTTTCTTCCTTCGGTTACAGCATTCATAACAGTTCCTCCACCGGTTTAAAGCAAGCACGCAGACGGCCAGGCGTAAACTCTTCCAGCGGCGGTGCGCTACTACAAATTTCCATCGCATGCGGACAACGTGGCTGGAACGGGCAACCTTTCGGTAATCGCAGCAGGTTTGGCGGATTACCCGGAATAGTCAACATTGTTTCACCTTCCGCATCGAGACGAGGCACCGCGTTGAGCAAACCGATAGAATAAGGATGAACGGGTTGATAAAAGACATCGCGCGCGTTGCCATATTCCATCGTGCGCCCGGCGTACATTACCAGCACTTTGTCGCAGATCCCCGCCACCACGCCAAGATCGTGGGTGATCATAATGATGGCGGTATTAAATTCCCGCTTCAGTTCATTTAATAGCGTCATGATCTGCGCCTGTACGGTGACGTCCAGCGCAGTAGTGGGTTCATCCGCAATCAGCAGCTTAGGCCGACATAGCAATGCCATCGCAATCATGACTCGCTGACGCATGCCGCCAGAAAATTCGTGCGGGTACATTTTCATGCGTTTACGCGCTTCCGGCATTTTTACCGCATCGAGCATCCGCACCGACTCTTCAAACGCCTCAGCTTTGCTCATGTTCTTATGCAGCATCAGCACTTCCATCAACTGCTCACCGACGCGCATATAGGGATTCAACGAAGTCATTGGGTCCTGAAAAATCATTGAGATTTGTTCAGCGCGCAGTTTATTGAGTTCACGCTCTGGCAAATTGAGGATTTCACGCCCATTGAAGGTTGCCGATCCGCCAATGCGTCCGTTGGCAGCCAACAGGCCCATCAACGCAAATGCAGTTTGCGATTTACCCGAACCAGACTCACCTACAATGCCCAGCGTTTCTCCGGCACGTAGGGAAAAATTTAAATCATTGACCGCCGTGACGTCGCCGTCCGGGGTACTAAAGGTGACACGCAAATCTTTCACGTTCAGCAGTGCGTCAGCCTGTTGTTGTGCGAGCGGCACAGTTGCAGTTTCAATTACGCTCATGGCTGCACTCCTTAACGATCTTTCGGGTCGAGGGCATCACGCAAGCCATCGCCGATAAAGTTGAAACAAAACAGCGTCACCACGAGGAATCCCGCTGGGAACAACAGTAACCATGGAGAGACTTCCATCGAGTTCGCGCCATCACTCAGCAATGCCCCCCAGCTGCTTAACGGCTCTTGCGTACCCAACCCCAGGAAGCTAAGGAAAGATTCAAAGAGGATCATGCTGGGCACCAGTAGCGATGCGTAGACCACCACCACACCGAGTACGTTCGGCACAATGTGGCGAATAACAATGCCCGACGTCGATACACCGCCAACTTGTGCCGCCTCAATAAACTCTTTGCGCTTCAGACTCAGGGTTTGCCCACGCACAATACGAGCCATATCCAGCCAGGAAACCATGCCAATCGCCACGAAAATCAGCAGGATGTTTTGGCCGAAAAAGGTCACCAGCAAAATGACGAAGAACATGAATGGGAAGGAGTTGAGGATTTCCAGCAGACGCATCATTACCGAATCCACTTTACCGCCCAGATAACCGGAAAGCGAACCGTAAAGTGTCCCCACGACCACTGCCACCAGTGCCGCAGCAACACCGACCATGAGTGAGATACGCCCGCCAATCGCAACGCGCACAAGCAGGTCGCGACCGGATGAGTCAGTACCAAAGTAGTGACCGGACTCCATATCCGGGGCGCTGGACATCATCGCCCAGTCAGTATCGTCATAGGCAAACTGCGAAAGCATCGGTGCCAGGATTACAAATAACGCGATCAGCACCAGCACTATCAGACTTGCAACCGCCGCACGGTTATGCATAAAACGTCGACGTGCGTCCTGCCACAAGCTGCGCCCTTCGACCTCCAGCTTTTCACTGAAATTTTCCAGCGTCTCGCTGTTTTTCTTACTTAACATCATCGCGAGCTCCAGTATCAGTAACGGATTTTCGGGTCGATAACCGCATATAGCACATCGACAATGGCATTAAACAAAATGGTTAACGCACCAACCAGGATGGTCAGGCTTAACACTAAGGAATAGTCACGGTTCAATGCGCCATTAACGAACAGTTGCCCAATCCCCGGCAAACCATAAATGGTTTCGATAACCATAGAACCGGTAATAATGCCGACAAATGCGGGGCCCATATAGGAGAGCACGGGTAACAGAGCAGGTTTTAATGCGTGGCGTAAAATGATCCGCCGCATAGGTAACCCTTTCGCCCGGGCAGTACGAATAAAGTTGGAGTGTAATACTTCAATCATAGAGCCACGGGTAATACGCGCAATACTGGCGATATAGGCGAGTGACAACGCCACCATCGGCAATATCATGAATTTAAGCGCCCCACCATTCCAGCCACCGCCCGGCAGCCAATGCAAAATGATCGCAAATATCATGACTAATAATGGCGCAACCACAAAACTGGGGATAACAACCCCGGTCATTGCCAGCCCCATCACGGTATAGTCCCATTTGGTGTTTTGTTTTAATGCGGCAATAACGCCAGCACTAACACCCAGTATTACCGCAAGGAAAAATGCTGCGGCTCCCAGTTTGGCAGAAACGGGAAAACTGGATGCAACCAGGTCATTGACCGAATAATCTTTATATTTAAACGATGGACCGAAATCGCCATGCGCCAGTTGTTTCAGGTAGCTGAAATACTGTGTCATGATCGGATCATTAAGATGATATTTCGCTTCGATATTGGCCATTACTTCCGGCGGTAAAGTACGTTCGCCGGTAAAAGGGCTTCCCGGCGCGAGGCGCATCATAAAGAACGAAATAGTAATAAGAATAAATAGCGTCGGAATCGCTTCCAGACAGCGACGTAGAATAAATTTTAACATTGCCCTACCTTCTGGCCTGTGCCTTCTGTAATGCGATAAAAATCAGACACCGTGGAGCAGGACACTCCTGCCCCACGTATTGCCATTAGTGCTTCACAATGTACATATTTCGGGTGTAGGTATTATCCAGCGGATCTTTGCCGGTATAGCCACCAACCCACGGTTTCACCAGACGCGCATTCACGTAGTAATAAACAGGAACAATGGCCGAATCCTTATCCAGCTGTTGTTCTGCTTTAGTGTACAGAGCTGTGCGCTGCGCCTCGTCAGTCACTTTCAGCGTTTCCGCCATAATGCTGTCAAAGGCCGGGCTCTTATAATGCGCGGTATTCATCGAGCTGTTCGAAAGCATGGTGTTCAGGAAGGAAGTTGGTTCGTTGTAGTCAGCACACCAGCCTGCACGGGCCACATCAAAAGTACCCTGGTGACGGGTGTCGAGGAACGTTTTCCACTCCTGGTTAACCAGTTTGACGTTTACACCAATGTTTTTCTTCCACAATGAAGAGGCAGCAATCGCCAGCTTTTTATGCAGATCGGAGGTGTTATACAACAGGTTGATGGTCAACGGTTTGTCTGCGGTATAACCCGCTTCAGCCAGCAGTTTTTTTGCTTCTTCGTTACGTTTTTCCTGGCTCCAGCCAAACCATTCCGGCTGAGTCAATTTTGCGCCATCAGTATACGGTGGAGTGTAACCATAGGCGGGCATGTCGCCCTGCGCTTTCACTTTATTAACAATGATATCGCGGTCCATACCTAGTTTCAGTGCGGTACGCACACGCACATCGTTGAATGGCGGTTTCTGGTTGTTAATTTCGTAATAGTAAGTGCACAGGTATGGATCAACGTGAACTTCGTCCGGGATCTCTTTTTTCAGCTTCTGGAACAATTCGATCGGCATATTGTTATACGTCATGTCGATTTCACCACTACGGTAGCGGTTGACATCGGTAACTTCAGAAGCAATAGGCAAATAGGTTACCTGGTTAATAATGGTTTTCGCGTTGTTCCAGTAGGTCGGGCTGCGTTCAAGAACGATTCGTTCGTTTACGACCCAATCTTTTAAGGTATAGGCACCGTTGGTGACGATATTACCAGGCTGGGTCCATTTTTCGCCGAATTTCTCGATAGCGGCTTTTGGCACCGGTGAAGTTGATGGGTGAACAAGTAATTTATAGAAGTACGGAACGGGTTCACTTAAGGTGACTTCTAATGTGTGATCATCAATAGCTTTCACGCCGAGATCGGTAATCGGTTTTTTCCCTTCAAGAATTTCATCAATACCAGCGATATGCCCATATTGCAGATAACTGGCATACGGAGAAGCGGTGTTCGGATCAACAGAACGTTGCCAGCTATACACAAAGTCTTGTGCTGTGACTGGCGTGCCATCAGACCATTTCGCATCTTTACGCAAATGGAAGGTCCAGACTTTCGCGTCTTTATTATCCCAGGATTCAGCGACGCCAGGTGCCGGATGGCCGTCAAGATCGCTGACCAGTAAGCCTTCAAACAGGTCTCGGCTGATATTAGACTCCGGAACACCTTCAATTTTGTGCGGATCTAATGACTGAACTTCTGAACCATTGTTACGTACCAGCGTTTGTTTTTCCGCCAGTGTGACGCCTGCGGGTACATCAGCTGCCAGCGCTACATTCCCTGCCATTAGCGCAGCCAGAACGCCAGCTGCTACTAAACTTCTCTTGGTGATGTTGGTCATTGTTTTTTGGACTCCCTCATTATAATTACTGGTATTAACCAGCATGTGTAATCCCGGAATGGGACCCTGCACAGGCTCGGAGACTTTCTGCTGTCAGGTTACTTTATCGTTACGGATTGCTATCACCGACTTTATTTATTCTGGTGATTCAGACGATCACCTTATGTCGATTCGTACTGTGTCTCCCCTGTCGAGACACATTATTCTTTCGCGACGCTCTTTAATTGTTAATTATTCTCATTACCAATAAAGAATCGCCTGGCGGTTGCCCGGAAAGTACCAAATGCGCTTCTTACTCGCCAATACATTTTGCAAAATTGTTAAGCAATTCTCTTTTATTGACCGTATCAGAATCTATAGCTTGCTTCCATGTCTTAACAAACATCTTTAAATTCAATCAAATAGAGATTGGTTAAGCATGTCTATCTTTTCTGATTACAGTTCCTGCAGTGAAATGCACAATAATTTAACAATTGATTATTATTTAGCACTTTCCTCTACCAAAGGCAGTGGAATTACTAATATCATTTCAATTATTCTTCAGCAAGCCCAGGATTATGATGTGGCGAAAATAACATGATGGTGAGGAGAAGCAGTTAAGGAAATCCTTATAACTAACTGTAATTTGAGAAGAATATTTTTACCTATTCCTTTTGCTTTTGATAACTGCGCGGGAACAAAGTAAAAATAATGACGAAGTAAACGGAGCATGGCAGCTCCGTTTCATTTGAAAGGAATTAATTAAGCAGGCCGGGGAAAATCCCCTTAATACCAGTAACGATAAATTCAATCCCCAATGCCATCAGCAATAGCCCCATAATACGCGTAATCACGTTGATGCCGGTCTGGCGTAAAACCCGTACCAGCCACGGTGCCATGCGGAACAATCCCCAACAACATAAAGCGAACAATGCAATAGCCACAAAGAAACCAAACAGATAGCTAATGCTGTGATAACGCGTACCCCAGACGATGGTAGAACTGATCGCCCCTGGCCCCGCCATCAACGGCAACGCCAGTGGCACCACACCAATGCTTTCACGTACCGCGGTTTCTGATTTTTCTTGCTTGTTCTGTTTATCCTCGCCAAGCTTGCCGCTGATCATCGACATCGCTATTGTCACCACCAGGATACCCCCGGCGATACGGAACGAATCAATTGATATACCAAAAAGTTGTAGAATCGTGTCGCCGAGAAAAAGCGAGATCCACAAGATAATGGCCACAGACAGGTTGGCTGTAAGGTTAGTTTTGTTTCGCGCTGCCGCTGTCTGATAACTGGTCATGCTGATAAAGACGGGAATAATCCCTACCGGGTTGACCAGCGCAAATAACCCGATGAAAAATTTGAAGTAAACGGGAAAATCAAAAAGGGTCTGAATCACGGTTAGCTCCGAAGCAAAAGCCGGATAATGTTAGCCATAAATAAGGTTGAAAAGACGCGCTGACAATACGCCTTTTGACAGCATTTTTCACCTCCTAACTACTTAAAATTGCTATCATTCGTTATTGTTATCTAGTTGTGCAAAACATGCTAATGTAGCCACCAAATCATACTACAATTTATTAACTGTTAGCTATAATGGCGAAAAGCGATGCTGAAAGGTGTCAGCTTTGCAAAAATTTGATTTGGATCACGTAATCAGTACCCAGAAGTGAGTAATCTTGCTTACGCCACCTGGAAGTGACGCATTAGAGATAATAACTCTAATGTTTAAACTCTTTTAGTAAATCACAGTGAGTGTGAGCGCGAGTAAGCTTTTGATTTTCATCGGTTAAGCAAATCATCACCGCACTGACTATACTCTCGTATTCGAGCAGATGATTTACTAAAAAAGTTTAACATTATCAGGAGAGCATTATGGCTGTTACTAATGTCGCTGAACTTAACGCACTCGTAGAGCGTGTAAAAAAAGCCCAGCGTGAATATGCCAGTTTCACTCAAGAGCAAGTAGACAAAATCTTCCGCGCCGCCGCTCTGGCTGCTGCAGATGCTCGAATCCCACTCGCGAAAATGGCCGTTGCCGAATCCGGCATGGGTATCGTCGAAGATAAAGTGATCAAAAACCACTTTGCTTCTGAATATATCTACAACGCCTATAAAGATGAAAAAACCTGTGGTGTTCTGTCTGAAGACGACACTTTTGGTACCATCACTATCGCTGAACCAATCGGTATTATTTGCGGTATCGTTCCGACCACTAACCCGACTTCAACTGCTATCTTCAAATCGCTGATCAGTCTGAAGACCCGTAACGCCATTATCTTCTCCCCGCACCCGCGTGCAAAAGATGCCACCAACAAAGCGGCTGATATCGTTCTGCAGGCTGCTATCGCTGCCGGTGCTCCGAAAGATCTGATCGGCTGGATCGATCAACCTTCTGTTGAACTGTCTAACGCACTGATGCACCACCCAGACATCAACCTGATCCTCGCAACTGGTGGTCCGGGCATGGTTAAAGCCGCATACAGCTCCGGTAAACCAGCTATCGGCGTAGGCGCGGGTAACACTCCGGTTGTTATCGATGAAACTGCTGATATCAAACGTGCAGTTGCATCTGTACTGATGTCCAAAACCTTCGACAACGGCGTAATCTGTGCTTCTGAACAGTCTGTTGTTGTTGTTGACTCTGTTTATGACGCAGTACGTGAACGTTTCGCAACCCACGGCGGCTATCTGTTGCAGGGTAAAGAGCTGAAAGCTGTTCAGGACGTTATCCTGAAAAACGGTGCGCTGAACGCGGCTATCGTTGGTCAGCCAGCCTATAAAATTGCTGAACTGGCAGGCTTCTCTGTACCAGAAAACACCAAGATTCTGATCGGTGAAGTGACCGTTGTTGATGAAAGCGAACCGTTCGCACATGAAAAACTGTCCCCGACTCTGGCAATGTACCGCGCTAAAGATTTCGAAGACGCGGTAGAAAAAGCAGAGAAACTGGTTGCTATGGGTGGTATCGGTCATACCTCTTGCCTGTACACTGACCAGGATAACCAACCGGCTCGCGTTTCTTACTTCGGTCAGAAAATGAAAACGGCTCGTATCCTGATTAACACCCCGGCTTCTCAGGGTGGTATCGGTGACCTGTATAACTTCAAACTCGCACCTTCCCTGACTCTGGGTTGTGGTTCCTGGGGTGGTAACTCCATCTCTGAAAACGTTGGTCCGAAACACCTGATCAACAAGAAAACCGTTGCTAAGCGAGCTGAAAACATGTTGTGGCACAAACTTCCGAAATCTATCTACTTCCGCCGTGGCTCCCTGCCAATCGCGCTGGATGAAGTGATTACTGATGGCCACAAACGTGCGCTCATCGTGACTGACCGCTTCCTGTTCAACAATGGTTATGCTGATCAGATCACTTCCGTACTGAAAGCAGCAGGCGTTGAAACTGAAGTCTTCTTCGAAGTAGAAGCTGACCCGACCCTGAGCATCGTTCGTAAAGGTGCAGAACTGGCAAACTCCTTCAAACCAGACGTGATTATCGCGCTGGGTGGTGGTTCCCCGATGGACGCCGCGAAGATCATGTGGGTTATGTACGAACATCCGGAAACTCACTTCGAAGAGCTGGCGCTGCGCTTTATGGATATCCGTAAACGTATCTACAAGTTCCCGAAAATGGGCGTGAAAGCGAAAATGATTGCTGTCACCACCACTTCTGGTACAGGTTCTGAAGTCACTCCGTTTGCGGTTGTAACTGACGACGCTACTGGTCAGAAATACCCGCTGGCGGACTATGCGCTGACCCCGGATATGGCGATTGTCGACGCCAACCTGGTTATGGACATGCCGAAGTCCCTGTGTGCTTTCGGTGGTCTGGACGCAGTAACTCACGCCATGGAAGCTTATGTTTCTGTACTGGCATCTGAGTTCTCTGATGGTCAGGCTCTGCAGGCACTGAAACTGCTGAAAGAATATCTGCCAGCGTCCTACCACGAAGGGTCTAAAAATCCGGTAGCGCGTGAACGTGTTCACAGTGCAGCGACTATCGCGGGTATCGCGTTTGCGAACGCCTTCCTGGGTGTATGTCACTCAATGGCGCACAAACTGGGTTCCCAGTTCCATATTCCGCACGGTCTGGCAAACGCCCTGCTGATTTGTAACGTTATTCGCTACAATGCGAACGACAACCCGACCAAGCAGACTGCATTCAGCCAGTATGACCGTCCGCAGGCTCGCCGTCGTTATGCTGAAATTGCCGACCACCTGGGTCTGAGCGCACCGGGCGACCGTACTGCTGCTAAGATCGAGAAACTGCTGGCATGGCTGGAAACGCTGAAGGCTGAACTGGGTATTCCGAAATCTATCCGTGAAGCTGGCGTTCAGGAAGCAGACTTCCTGGCGAACGTGGATAAACTGTCTGAAGATGCATTCGATGACCAGTGCACTGGCGCTAACCCGCGTTACCCGCTGATCTCCGAGCTGAAACAGATTCTGCTGGATACCTACTACGGTCGTGATTATGTAGAAGGCGAAACTGCAGCGAAGAAAGAAGCTGCTCCGGCTAAAGCTGAGAAAAAAGCGAAAAAATCCGCTTAATCAGTAACGCTGTCTGGCAACATAAACGGCCCCTTCTGGGGCCGTTTTTTTGTTTTCCTAAAGCAACTATTCCATGAACCGACAGCATTAGCCTTCATCATAATTGCAGCGATGTATAACGCCTACACACAGCGATATTGTACTTTACAGGTCATTAGTCAACGTCGGTGCTTAAGCGCTCTGTGAGGCGTATAGCGGCGTTAAAAACTACCGCGAAGGGTGTATAACCCAGAAGAAGTGCGTAAAACGAACTGACAGGATAAAAACGCCCTGCTCACCCTGTCAGTAAAGAAATTCTTATTAATCGTGGCGATGCCTTTCCTGAATAGCCGTTAATGAGCCGACTTCTAACGCCTCTTTATAGTGTTTACGGCATACAGAAACGTAGCGTTCATTACCACCAATAACCACCTGCTCACCTTCGTTATAAGGTCTGCCTGTTTGATCAAGACGCAGCACCATGCTTGCTTTACGGCCACAAAAACAGATGGTTTTTAATTCAACCAGTTTGTCGGACCATGCCAGTAAGTATTGGCTACCAATAAATAATTCACCTCGAAAATCGGTACGTAAACCATAACAAAGTACGGGTATATCGAGTTGATCTACAACCTCCGATAATTCATATACTTGTTGTCTGGTTAAAAACTGGCATTCATCAACCAGTACGCAATGAATTGCCTGCTGTTCATGTTCCGCACGAATCTCATCAAATAATGATGAATTTTGGTTAAATAATTTTGCAGGCGATGACAAACCTATACGCGAACTGACTTTCCCGGCACCAAAGCGATCATCAATTTCTGCCGTATATACGACAGTGCGCATGCCGCGTTCCTGGTAATTGTATGAAGATTGCAACAATGCTGTAGACTTACCCGCATTCATTGCGGAATAGTAGAAATATAGCTGTGCCATCAGCCACAGGCCCTCAATGATATGAAATAAAGTTGGCTGGAGTTTATCATAATTCGTCAGTTTTTCAGCTCAACAGTATGCACAGAAGTGGTATATGCGTTCTCCCTTACGAAGCCTTGCATAATCCTTCTGAGCTATCATTACAACTGCCTCGCTTGTTATAAGCGGGTAAATGACTGCTGGTAACTATTCACAATCTTTAACCTGTTGCGCAAGTAATAGCCCTCTGTTGACCTCCAGGAGATAGTGCAATACTAAGTCCCTGCTCTTATTGCGACTGTTCTACTTTTCATCATTCGCTTAATAGGGAATTCTCGTAAACACGACTAATACAGAAGACTGAAAGGTCGTCAGCCTACGATAATCTCCCCATAAAATGTGACATGAATCAGGAAGTTTTAACCTCACGAGCTGCGAAATCATCGGTACAAATAGGGCTATATGCCGCGTCTTTTCTGGCTAATTTTATGAAAAGATATTTATTGGCGGCACAAAATAAAGAACAATGTTGAATTCCTTACATTCCTGGCTATTGCACAACTGAATTTAAGGCTCTATTATTACCTCAACAACCCCCCCCAATATAAGTTTGAGATTACTACAATGAGCGAAGCACTTAAAATTCTGAACAACATCCGTACTCTTCGTGCGCAGGCAAGAGAATGTACACTTGAAACGCTGGAAGAAATGCTGGAAAAATTAGAAGTTGTTGTTAACGAACGTCGCGAAGAAGAAAGCGCGGCTGCTGCTGAAGTTGAAGAGCGCACTCGTAAACTGCAGCAATATCGCGAAATGCTGATCGCTGACGGTATTGACCCGAACGAACTGCTGAATAGCCTTGCCGCCGTTAAATCTGGCACCAAAGCTAAACGTGCTCAGCGTCCGGCAAAATATAGCTACGTTGACGAAAACGGCGAAACTAAAACCTGGACTGGTCAGGGCCGTACTCCAGCTGTAATCAAAAAAGCAATGGATGAGCAAGGTAAATCCCTCGACGATTTCCTGATCAAGCAATAATCTTTTGTAGATTGCACTTGCTTAAAATCCCGCCATCGGCGGGATTTTTTATTGTCCGGTTTAAGACAATTTAATAAGAATAAGCTATAAAAAAACGGCGTCGATTGCTCAACGCCGTTTCGTGGATAACACCGATACGGATGTTACTTCTTAATGCCCATCTCTTCTTCAAGCCAGGCTTTAAATTCCGTGCCAAGGGTGTTATGACGAATACCGTATTCAACGAAGGCCTGCATGTAACCTAATTTATTACCGCAGTCATGGCTCTTCCCTTTCATATGATAGGCTTCAACCGTTTCTTTTTCGATCAGCATATCAATTGCGTCGGTGAGCTGAATTTCATCACCAGCTCCCGGAGGGGTTTTTGCCAGCAACGGCCAAATATCCGCGCTAAGTACGTAACGACCCACAATAGCGAGATTAGACGGCGCAACATCCGCTTTTGGTTTTTCAACCACGCCAACCATCGGTACGCTTTCACCCGGCGCTAATTCAACGCCTTTGCAATCCACAACGCCATATGCGGTCACATCAGCAACCGGTTCAACCATGATCTGGCTATGACCCGTTTCATCGAAGCGGCGGATCATCTCTGCCAGGTTATCCTGTGACAAATCGGATTCATATTCATCCAGAATAACGTCAGGCAAAATAACAGCCACAGGTTCATCACCCACTACCGGGTGAGCACACAATACCGCGTGTCCCAGGCCTTTCGCCAGCCCCTGACGAACTTGCATAATAGTTACGTGCGGCGGACAAATAGACTGCACTTCATCAAGCAGTTGACGTTTTACACGTTTTTCCAGCATTGCTTCCAGTTCAAAACTGGTATCAAAGTGGTTTTCAATAGAGTTTTTAGATGAGTGTGTAACCAGCACAATTTCAGTAATGCCAGCCGCAATACATTCATTCACGACGTATTGAATTAATGGCTTATCGACAAGTGGCAGCATCTCTTTCGGGATGGCTTTCGTCGCCGGCAACATCCTGGTTCCTAATCCCGCAACGGGGATAACGGCTTTTTTGACTTTCGTATTAATGGCAGCCATTTAAATTCTCCTGGACTGTTCGTGTTTTGAACGTGTTCATATTTCTGTATCGCATCCCAGTATATCAGCACCCCAGAGGGGCTAAGTTCTGAAAAGGATGCGAGTTAGCATAATTAAGACAATTACTTATACGAATGGCGACGATAGTACCACCAGCCGACATTAGCTGGTAATGCAAATTTAGCCCGCGTTATCGTTTGCTCATTCTGCAGACAACATCAAGCGCAGCCGACCACCGGTTCCCCATATTTGGCATTGCCAGGCATCGCATCGCTGGCTCAATTGATTCAAATAAGCGTTACCTAAAGTGCCTAACGGAACACCATTACTGATTTGCACCTGGTGTTCGCCGGTATTTAACGTCGCATTCAGACCCGCAGAAACCAGAATGAGATTTTTCAGTTCGCGATGATAATAGCCAACTAATAGCGGAAACTGCCCCGGCAGATTGGCCTGACGGAGTAAATGGTTTACCTGCTTCAATAACGCGCCCAACTCTGGCAACCGTTGATTTTGGTGTGCAAGCTGTTCCTGTAATAATCCGTTAAACAATGCGCGTAATAACAAGGCAGCAAGTACGCCATTATGTCCAGCTCGGGTTACATCAAGGCAATAAAATGCCAGATCGTTTTCCGAAAGTGCGGCAATATCAAGCACCAGGCCGGGTTTGTCCGCGGCAACCAATTGACGGTAATTAACCCGGCAATGGGAAATCACCTGCTGAACCGGCGGTTGTAGTTCCTGTAATAATTTCGCTGCTGCGGCAGGGTTATCAACCATTGCATCCCAGTCGCGAAAAAGCCTTTCCTCTTCCTCAACGCGCGAATTAAACATGCTGGGATAGAGACAGGCAAAAACCATCTCGCGCAAGCGATTCAGATCTTTAACTGGTTTCAGCAAAACATCTTCAACGCCCAGACGTAACGCTTTGGCAATATCTGCCATATTTTCAGTGGCAGATATCACCAGAACTGGGGTCTGGTCGCCTCTGTTACGTATATGCTCCAGTAGTTTAAGCCCGTTCATTCGTGGCATCGCGATATCACATATCATCAGGTCTGGAGTGAAACCTCCCAGCAACTCAAGGGCATCCACCCCATCAGCCGCCAGTACCGTTGTCGCTCCCAATGAGGAAAACCACGAATCCAGAAGCGAGCGAAATACCTGCTCATCTTCAACAATGAGAATCTGTTTTCCGACCAATGGCTGCGTCATGTTCTCTCCCCTGACTGGCTTTACTCAATAGTGGCATGCTATTGCCACCTGCGCCTGTCAGAATTAACTTAAGTGTAGATAAAAATTCTGGTCAAATGTTGGTGCGTACCAACGGCAAAAGTTCGTCCATTTTCTTTTCCACTGCCAGCTGCCCGGCCGCAATGGCAGCGTGCGCGCGATGGAAATCAAGCGTAGATATTTGCGGGCAAACAGGTTGAATCAGAATATCGGGCGGATCACCTGCCATGCGGTTCCTTTTAAGGCGGTTCTCCAGCACCTGGATAGAAGTGGTCATAATCTCTGTTGCCGTTGGTGCTGTCACCGCCCGACGTGTCGTTATGCTGCCTAACCTTTCTTTCAGACGCGCATGCCACGGCAGAGAATCACCATTCTCGCTATTTTCTTCACTGACATTAAAGGAGAGCAAATCTTGTTGCATCAAATGAGCATCGTGCTGCAGGTCGACCGCTATCACAATATCAGCACCCAATGCACGCGTGAGCGAAATAGGAATTGGGTTAACGACTGCCCCATCAACCAGCCAGTAGCCGTTATGCGCAACGGGTGCCATTAGTCCTGGAATACTGCATGATGCGCGAATAGCAAGATGGAGATCGCCTTCAGTAAACCATAATTCACGCCCAGTACTTAAATTGGTGGCAACAGCCGCGAAGCGACGGGAACAATTTTCGATCTCTGTTTCCGGCATTATTTCGCGGTATTGATTGAAGACACGCTCGCCGCGCAGTAACCCACCGCGCTGCCAGGAGAGATCCATCAGGCGTAAAACATCCCAATAACTGAAAGAGGTTACCCAATCTTCCAGCGCAGATAATCGATCGCATGCATAGGCCGCGCCCACCAGCGAACCAATTGAACATCCTGCAACGATATCAATTTCAATACCCACTTTTTTTAGCGCATTAATAACGCCAATATGCGACCAACCTCTCGCCGCGCCAGATCCCAGCGCCAGCCCTATTTTTATCTTTCTCATTATTCCCGCAAGATTCCCCTGGAATGCAATCGTAGCCACATCGCTACTGCTCGGTTAACATAGTGCTACTCAGGCGGTTAATACGCCGTTATTGTTTCCAGGGAGATTATTTGTGTCTCAGCTTTGTCCCTGTGGTAGTGCTGTCGAGTATAGCCTATGTTGCCACCCTTATGTGTCTGGTGAAAAGGTTGCACCTGATCCAGAACATCTCATGCGTTCGCGTTACTGCGCTTTTGTGATGCAAGACGCAGATTATTTAATAAAGACCTGGCATCCATCTTGTGGAGCAGCGGCGTTACGTGCCGAATTGATTGCCGGATTTGCGCATACTGAATGGTTGGGATTAACCGTATTTGAACATTGTTGGCAGGACGTCGACAATATCGGATTTGTCAGTTTTGTTGCTCGATTTACCGAAGGTGGCAAAACAGGTGCAATAATTGAACGTTCGCGATTTTTGAAAGAAAACGGTCAATGGTACTATATTGACGGTACACGTCCGCAGTTTGGCCGCAACGATCCCTGCCCTTGTGGTTCAGGTAAAAAATTTAAAAAGTGCTGCGGCCAATAATGGTTGACGGTACGGTTTAGCAAACACTCTCAACAAGGTTTTTCCAGCAATGCATTCACTCCAACGTAAAGTTCTGCGTACTATTTGTCCGGACCAAAAAGGTCTGATCGCACGTATTACCAATATTTGCTACAAGCACGAGTTAAATATCGTACAGAACAATGAATTTGTTGATCACCGTACCGGGCGCTTTTTTATGCGCACGGAACTTGAAGGGATTTTTAATGATTCCACCCTGCTGGCGGATCTCGATAGCGCATTGCCAGAAGGCTCCGTGCGTGAGCTGAATCCTGCCGGTCGTCGCCGGATAGTGATTCTGGTCACTAAAGAGGCTCATTGCCTTGGCGATTTGTTGATGAAAGCCAATTACGGCGGCCTGGATGTCGAAATCGCGGCAGTTATTGGTAACCACGATACTTTACGTTCTCTGGTTGAGCGTTTTGATATTCCGTTTGAGCTGGTAAGCCATGAAGGGTTAAGCCGCAACGAGCACGATCAAAAGATGGCGGACGCCATTGATGCTTATCAACCTGACTACGTGGTGCTGGCGAAGTATATGCGGGTATTAACGCCGGAATTTGTGGCACGCTTCCCGAATAAGATCATCAATATTCACCATTCATTCCTGCCAGCGTTTATCGGCGCACGTCCTTATCACCAGGCCTATGAACGTGGCGTGAAGATTATTGGCGCAACCGCTCACTATGTGAATGACAATCTGGACGAAGGCCCAATCATCATGCAGGACGTTATTCATGTCGATCATACCTACACAGCTGAAGATATGATGCGCGCAGGTCGTGACGTCGAGAAAAACGTCTTAAGTCGTGCGCTTTACAAAGTACTGGCGCAGCGCGTCTTTGTTTACGGTAATCGGACGATTATTCTTTAATCGCCAGCAAAAATAACTGGTTACCTTTAATCCGTTACGGATGAAAATTACGCAACCAGTTCATTTTTCTCAACGTAACACTTTACAGCGGCGCGTCATTTGATATGATGCGCCCCGCTTCCCGATAAGGGAGCAGGCCAGTAAAAAGCATTACCCCGTGGTGGGGTTCCCGAGCGGCCAAAGGGAGCAGACTGTAAATCTGCCGTCATCGACTTCGAAGGTTCGAATCCTTCCCCCACCACCATCTCAAGCATTACCTCGAAATTTGAATTACCCCTGGTGGGGTTCCCGAGCGGCCAAAGGGAGCAGACTGTAAATCTGCCGTCATCGACTTCGAAGGTTCGAATCCTTCCC